>LKUH01000057.1 GCA_001412425.1 Candidatus Cloacimonas sp. SDB | reverse complement strand
GTTATGCTGTAGTTGTACATCTTTACCTCCTATATCCACCAATAGATGAAATCTGAATAGATTTTTGTTCTCTCTGCTATCTTCTTGTTTTCTTTTTGTAACCGAGTGTCTTTACTTTTAGTCAAATTTTGGTAATGTCTATTACTTTTCATTTTCTACCCCTTGTTCTACGGTGGTTTCAATCAACCCCCTTCTCTTCATTGCTCTTTTCACCCTCTTGAATCTCTTAGTGGTCATTCTCATTACACACCCCTTTCTTTTCAGGTTAAATTACAGTATTAAACCAGTTAAAACCGCGATAACTGCTTTGTCTATTTCTATGGTGAAAATCTCTGATTCTGGATATTTTAGATTTTCTGGAATTGATATTTCTGAAATACATCTCTTTTTTCCTTTTAGCTAAATACTGCTTTAGACCAACTAAATCCGCTGTATCGGTTCTGATTGTTTCTTTCCTGGATATCCCTGATCCGGGATACTTTCCCCTTTTTAATAATTCTGTGGTACATTACTTTTCCCCTTTATTTAATAGTTTTATTGCTTCCTCCAGATCTATCTCTCCCTTACTGAGCTGATCAAGTATTTCGGAACTCTCCTGGCTGTCCTGATCAACTTCCTCCGGATAATCCACTCCTAGATATTCTTTGGCTTTCTTCAGATAATTTTTCACTTTGGGATAAGAACAGTTCATGATTTTTTCCACTTTCTTTATATTTCCCTCGGTGAAAATAAAAACTTTTATAAAGTCCATTATCTCCGGCTGAATATCCTGGAGATCATCTAAGCTGAAATCCCCGATTATTCTGGTATTGCACTGGGTGCATTGAAATTCCTTTATTTTCATCTTCGATTTGCAGACCGGACAATTTTTAATCAACTTAACCTCCTTTATATTTACAATGAAGTATAATAAAAAATTTAACTTTGTCAAGTAAAAAATGTTAATATTCTTAAATTTTTATTAATTTTATTAATATTTGATAAAATTACAATAAATATTATCTATAATTAATTAGCTTTTATTGTTTTTCTGGGTAAATTAGTAGATTTGTTTTTGACTTTTGAATAAAATAATCATTCAATAAACTTGAATCAATATAAAAAACAAAGTAAGATCTTAATATGAAACATATTAAGTTTCCTAAATTTATAAAAAATAATTATGAGATACATGAATGGCGTCATGCTCATGCAATTTTAAAAAATGATTTTCCAAAAGAATATAATGATGTTTGTGATGTATTAAAAAGATTTAGACTATTAAAGAGTCATATTTCAGTAGGAGGAGGTCGAAAAACTCAAGTTGCAAATTGGATAGATGAAGAATTTTCTAAGCTTGGTTGGATCGAAAAAAGATTCCATACAAGTATCACCGTTGATGATCTTGAGATGATATCTCCAACTCATGCAGTTGATTGTTTTAAGAATAGAGTTGCTCTTGTGGAAATGGTAAATAAAAATCCCAGTAAGATGGTAAATAGAAATCACAGTACAA
>LKUH01000056.1 GCA_001412425.1 Candidatus Cloacimonas sp. SDB | reverse complement strand
ACACAAAGGAGAACCAATGGCATTTAATTTGAAAAACCGTAATTTTTTAACTTTGCTGGATTTCACTCCCCGGGAAATTAGATTTCTAATTGATCTTGCGGCAGACCTGAAAAAAGCTAAATATGCCGGGTCAGAGCAGCAGATGCTCAAAGGCAAGAATATCGCACTGATCTTTGAAAAAGCTTCGACCAGAACAAGATGTGCTTTCGAGGTAGCTGCATTCGATCAGGGGGCTCATGTAACCTACCTGGGACCCTCAGGAAGCCAGATCGGTAATAAAGAAACAATGAAAGATACTGCCCGCGTTCTTGGCCGTATGTACGACGGCATCGAATATCGCGGTTTCGGTCAGGATGTTGTCGAAGAATTGGGAAAACATGCCGGAGTTCCGGTCTGGAATGGTTTAACAACAGAGTATCATCCTACTCAGGTACTGGCTGATTTTCTCACTGCTCAAGAACATTTGAACAAACCTTTCGCTGAAATGGTATTTGTTTATATCGGAGATGGCAGAAATAACATGGGTAACTCTCTCCTCATCGGAGGAGCACAACTTGGAATGGATATCAGAATAATAGCTCCCGAAGAAGTTCAACCCGAATCCGATCTGATTTCAAAATGTAAGAAAATAGCTGAAAATACAGGCGCAAAAATCACGGTTACAGCTGATATAGACTCCGGGGTAAAAAATGCCGATGTCATTTATACAGATGTCTGGGTTAGCATGGGAGAAGCTGCGAAAGTCTGGGAAAAAAGAATTAAATTGTTAAAACCCTATCAGGTAAATAGTCATCTTATGCAGAAAACAGGAAAAAGTGAAACTATTTTCATGCACTGTCTTCCTTCCTTCCATAATTCAGAAACCAAGTTGGGGAAAGAAGTTTATGAAAAGTTCGAGTTAAAAGAGATGGAAGTAACCGACGCAGTTTTCGAAAGTGAAAGATCAGTAGTCTTTGATGAAGCTGAAAACAGAATGCACACTATTAAAGCGGTTATGGTGGCAACTCTAGCTTAGATGAATCTCAGAGATAACAACTAACTTTCAAGATCAACATCATCTTTATTCTGCATATCTCGGCAGATCTTTTCTACAGATCTGAAAGCAACTTTACCGCCTCCCATCAGAGGAATATCCTCAATCACATAAAACTCTTTGGGAACAGCAATAGCAGGCAGTTTCTTTTTGAGCTGTTTTAAAATCTTTTTCTGATCTATTTCTCCGGTTGCGACCGCTGCAACTATTTCGGATCCCTTAGAGAGATTTGGTACATCCACTACACAGCAGATTACGTCTTCGGGTAAAAGTTTCGATAATTCATTTTCAACTTTTACGAGAGAGATCATCTCCCCGCCAATCTTAACGAATCTTTTTAATCTGCCCCGGTGCCACAGGAAACCGTCATCATCCAGAACCCCCATATCTCCAGTATCATACCAGCCATTGTGGATGTGAAGTGATGTTTCCTCCAGATCTCCCAAATAACCCTTCATAACCAGATCACCTTTAACCACAATCTTCCCTTCCCGATTGGCAGGCAGCTCTTCATCGGTCTCTCTATCAAGGATCTTGACCCGGACTCCTGGTAAAGGTTTTCCAATGCTTCCCGGTTTATTAAAATCCGGTGTATTAACCGAAATTACCGGACTGGTTTCCGTTGCCCCATAACCTTCCAGAATTTCTATGCCATGATCCCTGTTGAATTGCTCATATAACTTTTCAGGAACTTTATCTGCTCCGGCAATAGCATATCTTACACTGGAAAGATTTCCCGGTTCAGAACGATTTGAATACCCGAAAAAGAAGGTAGGCGTTCCAATTAAAACCGTAATTTTATATTTCATGATCGATTCCACGATCTTGCGATATTCTAAAGGATTTGCATGAGTTACAATTGAACAGCCTAAGGAAAGTGGAAGCCAGAAATTTGTTGTCAGCCCAAATACATGAAATAATGGTAAGGTTCCAGCAAATACATCTTTATTGTTCACATCAATTATATCAGGTAAATTTAACAGATTGTGCCTGATATTTCTATGACTCAGTTGTACAGCTTTAGGTTCCTTCTCGCTACCACTGGTGAAAAGAATTACACTTGTATCATCTTCCCTGCCGTTATGAACACTCGATTTAATAACACCGGCTGGAAGTTTTGTCTTTAATAAAGCTTTGATTTTCTCGGTAATTGTGATCTCAGCCATTATGTCTTCCAGGAAAACCATTCCCTTCACCGGATCAATGTTAAGTTTTGCCAATAGTTTTTTACTGGTAATAATTGTTTTGAAACTGCATTTTTCCTGAGCATAAATTGAATTTTCACGGGCTCCGGTAGAGTAATTTATCATTACAGGTATTTTCCCAGCCATTAAGGCTCCAATTATCGAAAGCATACACCCTGCAGATGTGGGAACCATAATACCAATATAATTACTTCTGTACCTGTTGAATCGGTTCTTTAATAACAGCGACGCCAGAAGTAATTTTTCGTAACTGATATCTTTCCCAGTTGCCTGATCATAAATTGCTGTTTTTTTGCTGTACTTCTTACAAATATCAATAATCATCAAATGAAGTTGCATATCCTCTCCTTTTAAAATATAATTTGAAAATATTACATTTTTAGTGTCAATATTTTATTACTTTGCCAGACTTTCTTATATGCATACAAGTTTAAATCTCATTTTTGATTTTATCGGTAAAAATCCTTGCTTCAATTCCAATGATTCAGAATTCTGCTGCTATGTATAAAAAATTAAATTCAATAGTTTACGAAGAATATTTAAACAGTTTCAAAAAGTATAACCTGGCTGGTTATACAATTGTCAGTCCGCCCCCTTTTGAAGAAATATGGCAGAATAACCTGAGTTCAATTCTGAAGGACCCTTCCACGATTAGAAAAGTTTTAAAACAAAAAGCTAATATAGTATTCGAAAAAGAATTTCCCTTTAAAAATCCCCTTAATATCAAAAAAATTGTTGTTAAAAAATTCGTTCACCGCTCTTTTCTTCATTCTATTATGTCTTGTTTCAAGACCAGTAAAGCCAAAAGACATTTTATTGCGGCTCGACATCTTATTCGAAACCAACTTGATACACCTGTTCCCATAGCTTACGTAGAAAAAAGGAAATTTGGTTTTATCTTAGAATGCTATTTTATTTCTGAAAGTATTAAGACGCCTGTAACAATCTCAAAACTGGTGAAAAAAGAGAACGAAGACGTTGAATTAATGACTGAACTAATTAATATTACAGCTGAATATACGAAAAAAATGCACGACTCCGGAATGGTGCATAATGATCTTAACCTGGCTAACTTCCTGCTGTCAGGTAACAATTCGGAAAAAAGACTCGTTTTAATCGATCTAAACAGATCAAAGATCAAAAAAAAATTATCCCCGCCTCTTCGCCTGAAAGATATTGTAAGATTAGGATGGAAAAATTACCGGAATAAATTTTTGGAAGTTTACTGCAATAATTACCCTGCTTATAAAAACTGGATCTGGTACTACTATTTTTATTTAAATTTAAGACGGAAAAAGAAAAAAATAAGGAAATTGAAAAAATCAAATGCTGGAAACTATAAAAAAAATTATTAAACAGGCAGGAAAAATAGCCATAGCTGGTTATCATGCTTCCAGTAAGGTTATTCATCATAAAGGAGCAACAGATATAGTAACCCAGACTGATCTGAAAATTGAAGATTTTATCAGATCACAGATCTTACAATACTATCCCGATCATGATCTGCTAATGGAAGAAACTGATAATGAATTAAAAAAATCAAACCATCTATGGATCATTGACCCCCTGGACGGAACTACTAATTTCGCTCATAAATTTCCCTTTTTTGCCATATCGATCGCTTATGAAGAAAATCAGATTAGGCAACTCGCTGCTGTGTATATCCCCTTTTTTCAGGAATTGTTCTGGGCAGAAAAAGATATGGGTGCTTATTTAAATGGCAGGAAAATCCAAGTTTCTGAAACAGCTGAGATCAGCCAGTCTCTTATTGCAACCGGATTTCCCTATGATAGATGGCAAAAGGGAGATTATTATCTGCAAGAATTTGCAGCATTCATGAAAAGAGCACAAGGTATAAGGAGAGCCGGTGCAGCGGCTATCGATCTTTGCTACACTGCTTGCGGTAGACTGGACGGTTTTTTTGAACGCAAACTTAAACCCTGGGATACAGCTGCAGGTAGTTTAATAGTCAGGGAAGCCGGAGGAAAAGTTACCAATTATTCCGGAGACCTGCAACATTATACTGAGGATACTATCATCGCCTCTAATGGCATTATTCATCAGAATATGTTGGACATTTTATCTCAAGTGAATCAGGGAGAAAAAAATTGAGCAGGAATATTATTTCCGTGGAAAATCTTCAGAAGAATTTCGCCGAGAAGATCATCTGCTCCAACGAAACTTTTGGCATTAACGAAAACGAAAAGATCGGTCTGATCGGAATTAACGGATGCGGCAAAACAACCTTATTAAGAATGCTCGTCGGTATTGAGCCTTTAGACAATGGAAAAATTACTTTTAGAAAAAATATAAAAATCGGTTACTTACCTCAAATACCTGAACTGAACCCCGAACTTACCATATATGAGCAAATATATTACAGCAATAACCTGAAATTCCGTCTACTGAGAGAATACAATAAAATCACCTATTCTCCTAATTTTCACGACCCTCTCAAGAACAGAGAAATGCAGTCTCTGATTCAGAAAATTGATGCTGCTGATGGTTGGAAAGTTGAGCATAAAGCAAAATCTTATCTGACAAAATTAGGCTTTAACGATCTGAATGTAAAAATCAAGCTGCTCTCCGGGGGACAGAAAAGAAGAGTTGACCTGGCAAGAGTTCTTCTGGATGAGCCTGATGTTCTGGTTCTGGATGAGCCCACCAATCACCTCGATCTGGATACAATAGAATGGTTTCAGGATTTCCTGCTCGAATATAATGGCATTATTATTTTCGTAACTCACGACAGGTATTTTCTTGATGCTGTTTGCAACAGAATAATGGAAATTGATGACGGTAATATTAAATTCTTTGAGGGAAATTATTCCAATTTCATCAAACAGAAACAACAGGAAATGACAGATCTCACTAAAAAGGAAACCAGACGCCATTCTCAATTGAAAAAAGAACTAAAATGGCTACAGAGAGGTGCTAAAGCCAGAACTTCAAAACCCAAGAACCATCTCGATCGCGTCAAAGAACTCATCGATAAATCTTACTTAACTCAAAATGCGGAATTAGATATCTCCTTTCAAACTAAGAGAATGGGAAAAACAATATTAGAGCTTCATAACATTTCAAAGAATTATGCTGATCTGGAAATAATTACAAACTTCAGTCATGTTTTTCAAAAAATGGAGCGGATCGGAATAATTGGTCCCAACGGATGCGGTAAAACCACTTTACTCAAACTGATCACCGGAGAAGAAAATGCAGACTCAGGCAAAATTAAAGTAGGGCATAATACTCATTTCACCTATTTCAGGCAGGAAACAGATGATTTTAATAAGAACATTCGAGTAATTGACTATATCAGAGAATTTGCCGATAATATCAGAACGGCTGATGGACAACTTCATTCTGCCTCAGAGATGCTGGACCATTTTCTCTTTGCTGGTAAAATGCAGCAGAATAAAATTTTCAGCCTCTCGGGAGGGGAACGTAAAAGATTATATCTGCTGAGATCACTTATATTCGGGAGTAACTTTATTATTCTGGATGAGCCCACTAACGATCTTGACATAAAAACTCTGGAAATTCTGGAAGATTATCTCGATGCCTTTAAAGGCTGCCTGCTCATTGTTTCGCACGATCGTTTCTTTCTGGACAGAGTGGTTGATTATCTTTTTATTTTCGAAGATGATAGAATTATCAAATTTCCTGGTAATTATTCCGATTATCTTCTGGTAAAAAAATTTCGCGAAGAAAATAAAACCGAAACTAAATCCGATCAGCCCTCAAAAAAGAATTTAAAAAATCCCAGTAATAAACCGCAAAAACTCAGTTATAATGAAAAAAGAGAGCTGGAATTTTTAAGCAGTGAAATCCCCCGATTGGAAGAAGAAATTAATAGAATTGAAAAAACTATTGAAATTGAAGCTGCAAATCTTAAGGCTCAGGATTTTTCCAGATTTTCGGAAAGAATGAATTCCATCTCTCGAGAACTTGAGCTTAAAACTAGTCGCTGGCTGGAGCTGGCCGAAAAAAACGATTAATTATTTACTGTCTGATTCCTTGTTAATTATTTCTATTTTAAAATTGGAAGCCACTGCAGCCAAAGCACCGATTGCAGCCCATACAGGCACTAAAAGCACTCCGACAACACCAACTGTAACAGGTATCTCCAGATAGGTTTTACCATTTTCATCTTTTATAATTATCCTGCGGACATTCCCCTGGTGAATAATCTCTTTAACTTTTTTAAGCAGTTCTTCACCTTTTACTTTAAACTCATTTTTTTTCTCTTCACACATTTCTTCCCCCTAAGATTGCCAGACCCCTCAGGATCAAGCTCCTTGATTAAATTTTATCTCTTATCAGAAATTTCCCTTCCGGCTTTCATCGCTAGTAAATTAGATTCTACAACTTTATCACCTTTGCGGCCAAATATAAATTTAATGCCCTTTTCCAATTCATCGTAATTCAGTTCTAAAAAAGGAGATGCAGCACCCAGAACCACCATGTTCATCATCCGGTTAGAACCCAGATCCTTAGCAATTTGTTCAGCATCCAGCGCAACATTCCTGGGAAATGCCTTAATAACTTCTAACAATGCAGCTTTATCCGGATAATCTGGAATATTTTCAAAAGTATTTATGTTGGTAATCAACCAGCCCACTTCCGAAAGAAATGGCAAATATCGCAACGCTTCCATAGGTTCTACAGAGATAATCAGATCTGCTCCTCCCTGGGGAATCAGGTCAGAAAAGATCTCCTTATCAGAAATTCTCAAATGAGACTGAACATCCCCTCCGCGTTGTGACATGCCATGCACCTCTGCCTGTTTCAAATAATAACCCGATTCAACCGCTGCATACCCGATTATGGCTGCTATAGATAAAATTCCCTGTCCGCCTACACCCGCTAGAATAATATCTTTCTTCATCCTTACCTCCTACCGTTTCCTTTTTGAATAAACATGAATACAGGGTCTGCGAGGGATTATTACAGAAACTCCATTATAATCGATCTCTTCCTTGATGATTTTTACATTTTCATCATTCAGCCTGCTTAAAGGGTTAATCACTCGAACATGTTCTTTCTCCACTCCAACTCCAAGACAAATGTCTTCTATTCTACCTGTAACCTGAGAATCCTGCATACCAGTCATAGCTACTGTATCATTATCCAGAATGAAAACGACAATGTTTGCCTGCTTCTTAACTCCATCCAGCAAACCTGTTATTCCCGAATGCCCGAAAGTGGAATCTCCTATAGTAGCGATTGCCGGGAATAATCCGGCTTCAGCAGCACCAATTGCCATTGTGATGGAAGCTCCCATACACACACAGGTGTCAATTGCGTTATAGGGGGGTAAAAATCCCAGAGTATAACAACCTATATCAGAAAATACATGACCCTTTCCATAGGGTTCAAGCACTTCATTTAATGCTTTATAGGTATCAGCATGGGGACAACCCAGACACAGAGCTGGAGGTCTTCCTGCTACAATTTCAGGAATTTTTTCACTAACCAGATCTTCCATACCTAAAGCTTTTCTCACCAGAGCAGGATTCAATTCCCCCGCTCTCGGCAAACTTCCGTCCAGTCTCCCTTTTATTACACTATTACCATTCAAAAAACCTTTCAGCATTTCTTCCACAATTGGCATACCTTCTTCTAAAACTAGAATTTTATCACATTCTGCAGTGATTTTCTTTACCAGTTTTCTGGGAAGCGGATATTGCCCTATCTTCAATACGGAATATGGGCATACCGAATCTACATAATTTTCCATGAGATAGTTATAGGCCAGTCCGCAGGCAATAATTCCCAGACTTTTATCTTCTCCTTCCGTATATTGATTGAAAGGAGAATTTTCCGACTCCTGCAATAATCCTTCCTGGTTAGAAAGAAGTTTCTGATAATTTTTTCTGGCAAAAGCTGGTAAAAGCATGAATTGACTAGGATTTTCGGGAAGATGCATTTCATTTTCATCTAGTACTTCTTTCCTTGTTACTCCCGCCCGGGAATGAGCTAACCTGGTAGTAAGTCTTAGCATTACAGGTAAATTGAAATTTTCTGAAAGCTGAAAAGCATATTCCGGCATATCGTAAGCCTCTTGCTGGTTGGATGGTTCCAGGGCAGGCATTAAAGCAAATTTGGCATAAAACCGCGAATCCTGTTCATTTTGCGAAGAATGCATAGAAGGATCATCTGCTACCGCCACTATCACACCACCATTAGCGCCGGTTAAAGCAGAATTCATATAGGCATCTGCAGCAACGTTAAGACCTACATGTTTCATGGTTACCAGAGTTCTTTTCCCGGCATATGACATCCCTAACGCTTCTTCCATAGCTGTTTTCTCGTTAGCAGACCAGGTCCGGCAAACATCTCTCTCTATGGCCGCTTTATTGCGCTGAATATACTCAATGATCTCAGTTGATGGGGTGCCAGGATATCCAAATGCACCTGATAAACCTGAATCCAAAGCTCCCTGGGCTACAGCTTCATCACCCAAAAGCAATAACTTTTTCATGTTGACTCCTTATTTGTTTTTCTTGCGGTTAAAAATAAAAATTGTGATTATTTCCTTCAAGCTTTTTATTTGACACATTGAAAGTTATTATAAATCTTGAATTTACGTATGTCAAAGTTGATTTGACAGATTTTATAATAAGGAACTTAATATGCTGGAAGATAAATTTTTAGGGAAATTTGAACAATTTGTTATTAACAACAGACTGATTAGTAAAAATGATAAGATCCTGGTTGGATTTTCCGGGGGGGCGGATTCAACAGCTCTGCTTTTAGCACTCTGGCATTTGAAGTCAAAGTATAATTTTTCTCTGCTGGCTGCCCACATAAACTATAATTTACGGGGAGAAGACTCCAGATCTGATGCAGATTTCGTAACAAATTTTTGTTTTGACCGGAATATCTCAATTGTATTAAAAGATATTGAGATGGACCCTTCCGGCAATCTGGAAAATCAGGCTCGAGAAATCAGATTTGAGTACTTTAATCAATTGGCCAAGCTCTATAAAGTTAACAAAATAGCCTTAGGTCATAATATCGGAGATCAAGCTGAAACAATATTATTCCGCCTTATTAGAGGTTCAGGCTTTACCGGAATTAAAGGAATAACACCAATTAATGGAAAATTAATCCATCCTTTACTAAGTTTCAGCAGAAAAGAAATAATCGAATTCCTGGAAACGGAAAAGATCTGCTGGAGAGAAGATAAGACCAATCAGCAGAATCTGTTCAGCCGTAACATTATCAGAAATGAACTTATTCCCTGGATTGAAGATAAACTAAATCCTAATGTTATTGAAAAATTATACAATACAGGTAATATCTTTAACGAAACTGATGAGATAATGCTGGAGCTGGCTCGAAGAAGAATTTCGAAAGCAAAAGTTAAACGTGATAAAAGTGATTTCAGGTTTTCCCTGAAAGTACTGAGAAGAACAAGACCCGCTTTAAGATTCTATATATACAAAGATATTTATCAGCAGATCTCGGGAACTGATAAAGATTTCTATCACAGTAATTTCGAAGAGATCGAAGCTGTTATCAATACCCCTGGAAGTAAAAAAATAAATCTTCCTAATAAAGTTTACATTTTCAAGGAATATGATGAAATAATCTTCAGCAATAAGGCTAAATTAAAAATCGTAGATGTAAACAATAAAAAAGAAATAACCTCTCTGCGCAAAAGACTCGTTTTTGAAGATCATAGAATAATTTTCAGTAAATTAAAAAAAATAAAGCCAAGTCGCCATCTGTTTGAAGATAAATTCACTACATACCTCGATCTGGATAATACAATTTTCCCGATTACAATTAGACACAGACAACCGGGTGACAGATTCTGCCCTCTGGGAATGAAACATCCCAAAAAGCTTAAAGACTTTTTCATTGACGAAAAAGTTCCCAAATTCGACAGGGATAATATTCTTATAATTTCTGATGCGGAAAAAATACTCTGGATAGCAGGTTTAAGAGTAGATAATCGGGTTGCAATAACAGAGAAAACAAATAATATATTAAAAGTAAGAATTGAGAAAATAACAGTGAAAAAAACTCGGGCAGCCGAGAGAATAAAAAAAGGAAATGTATGAAACAGGATATAGAAAAAATCATTATTTCAGAAGAAGAACTGAATAATAAAGTTAAAGAATTAGGTCAACGGATAACTGCTGACTTCAAGGAAGAAAACCCTATTTTAATCTGCATACTAAGAGGTGGTGCTATTTTTATGTCCGATCTGATAAAACAGATTGATACACCTCTCGAAATAGATTTCATGTCTGTCTCAAGTTATGGTAGAAACAGCTCTTCCTCCGGAATAGTAAAAATCCGTAAAGATATTGATGTCGATATTCAGAATCGACATGTTATTATTGTAGAAGATATTGTTGATACCGGGCTGACTCTGGATTATATTTCTGACTATTTGAAAAACCATAATCCCCGTTCAGTCAGCATCTGTACCTTGCTGGATAAACCGGAAGCCCATAAACTTGATCTGAAGATAGATTATACCGGCTTTAAAATCGGTAATGACTTTGTCGTCGGCTACGGTCTCGATTTTGCAGAAAAATACAGAAATCTTCCTTACATAGGAATTTTAAAAAAGGAGATATATTCTTAGATGAACAATCAACCAAATAAAAAGCCCGATCCTGGAAAAGATAAAAAGCCACCCCCAAAATTAAAACGATCTCAGACGATTACTTTCTGGATAGTCTTGATTCTGTTTATCCTTGTCATGTTTCAAATATCCAAAATGGGAAATGAAAAATCCAGCGAAGTAACTTTCAGCGAATTTGAAAATCTTTATAAGAATAAAGAGGTTATGGAAGCTGAAATTAACGATAAGGAAGTTACTTTTACTACCATTAATGGTAATAAATATTCTACTTACCTGCCTTTTGAACCTGATTCCGATTTTACTCGAGAACTCACCGATATGGGAGTAAATGTAAAATCGTCAAAACCCTCCAAATTTGTGGGTATTTTACTTTCCTGGTTGCCGTTTCTCATCTTGATCGGTTTCTGGCTTTTCATGATGAGGGGCATCAGGGGCGGTGCAGGTCAAGCTTTAAGTTTCGGTAAATCCAGAGCAAGACTGTTCCTGGGTGGAAAAACAAATGTGACCTTCAAAGATGTCGCCGGAGTTGATGAAGCTAAAGAAGAACTGGAAGAAATAATTGATTTTCTGAAAGCACCAAAGAAATTCCAGAAACTGGGAGGAAGAATTCCTCGGGGCGTTTTATTGCTGGGACAACCCGGTACAGGAAAAACTTTGCTGGCAAAGGCTGTGGCTGGAGAAGCAAAAGTACCATTCTATAGCATAAGTGGTTCGGACTTCGTCGAAATGTTCGTCGGAGTTGGGGCATCCAGGGTCAGGGATATGTTCATCGAGGCCAAGAAAAATGCACCCTGCATAGCTTTTATTGATGAAATCGATGCTGTTGGGCGCCATCGCGGCACAGGTTTAGGCGGGGGACATGATGAAAGAGAACAGACTCTTAATCAGCTTCTGGTCGAGATGGACGGCTTCGATCCCAACGATTCGGTAATCATCATTGCTGCAACCAACCGGCCTGATGTTCTGGATCCTGCTCTTTTAAGACCTGGTAGATTTGACAGACAGGTTGTGGTTGATCTTCCTGATATAAAAGGAAGAGAAGAGATTTTAAAGGTTCACACCAGAAGGCTTCCGCTTTCTAAACATATCTCATTTGCAGTAATTGCCAGAGCAACTCCAGGTTTCAGCGGTGCTGATCTGGCCAATCTGGTCAATGAGGCCGCCTTATTAGCGGCCAGAAAAGATAAGAAAAAAATTGAAACGGAAGATTTTGAAGAAGCCAAAGATAAGGTTACACTGGGAAAAGCCCGTAAAAGTAAAGTTATTACAGACGAAGACAAAAAGAATACCGCCTACCATGAAATTGGACATGTCCTTTGTTCTGTTTTTCTGGAACAGACGGAACCTATTCATAAGGTGACTATTATTCCGCGTGGTTTTACAGGCGGTGCAACTCATTTTCTGCAAACGGATCGAACCAGATACACAAAAAGTTATCTGGAAGAATCCCTGGTCGGTTTGCTGGGTGGAAGGGTTGCTGAAGAGATCGTTTTTAATGAACTGTCTACAGGTGCAGCAAATGATATTCAGAGAGTTTCCGATATAGCCAATAAAATGGTATGCAACTGGGGTATGAGTGAAAAAATCGGTCCTATGACAGTTGCCAAAAAACAAAG
>LKUH01000055.1 GCA_001412425.1 Candidatus Cloacimonas sp. SDB | reverse complement strand
CCGCAAAAAAACCTTAATTGAACCTGTTCAATTTACTAATTTGATAAGAGAAGGTGCTGATTTCGTGGTCATCTGTAATAATGATACCTACCTCAACTATGAAATCCTGCAGTATTGCTTGAACTGGGATAGTTTATTCCGGAAATTCATTTTTCATCTTCCTGCTTATTCACAGGAATTTTTCAGTAGAATCAGCAGTTTCTCTCAGGTAGAATTTCATCTCTTAAGTTCCCCTATTGAACTGAAAGAAAAATCAATCTTGTTATATTTAAATTCCGATACTCGCATCAGGAAAAAAATGAAAAACCTCTCAGGATCATTAATTATTGATAGTTTTAATGAAGGTAATCTGCAATTTGTTCCTAAAATTAAGGATGCTAGAGAATTATTGCATAAATTTGCCGCTTTTTTTGATCTGAAGCTGGAAAAGAAACAACTTCAATTCAATTTCTCAAAACAGGATCAGATGAAAATGAGTGTTTCCTTATTTCAAAATAGATTCCTTAACTTTGTCCTCAGACTTAACCTTATTTCGCAGGATAAATTAAAAGAAATAATTATTTTTCTGAAACAGAACTTCCCCGCCAATATCTATCTCAGCGGACATATCTTAAAAAAACACGAATTTATTAATTTAAGTAATCTTCCAGATATGACACTGCTGGAATTATATTTGTTTGCCCGGAATTGTAACATTTTTATCTCTGATGATGCTGCTGCAGTAAAGATATTTCAAGATCTCCAATTAAAACAGATATTCATGACAGGTGATGTAATCTTAAATGAAGTTGCTTCAGTAAATATCAGAAATTTAGATATTTTGAAAAAAACCGTTAATACTATTTTAGAAAAATAAAGTCTCAGTAAGATAGAGGGTGATATGAAAATACTAATTTTGCTATTTATTATTCTACTGGTGTTTGCAGGGTTAATTGCAGACCAAAGTAGTGATTTGAAATTCATTATCGGACTTTACCAGGATAATAACTTTCGACTGGCTAAAAACGAATTACTTAAATTCAAAAATAATTACCCGGAAAGCAGCTTTACTGCCGACGTGAATTTCCTGCTGGCTAACATCTATCTCAGAGCCAGACAATATAAGGCAGCAGAAAAATTGTATCAGGAGCTTTATGATGATCCGACCGTTGATATTAACCGCCCGGATATTTTACTGGGTTTAGCCCAGACTAAATATTTTCAGCAGGATCTTAACGGTGCTGCGCTTCTATTTAATACATTCATCAGTGCTTATCCCAGTCATGGACAGCACTGGAATGCCTTATATTTTCTGGGTAGAATAGCGGTGGAACAGGGGCAATACGATTCAGGCAGTTATTATTATCTGCAGGCTCTGGAAAAAAACAAAGATCCGCAGATCAGAGTTGCCCAGCTGGAGCTTTATCTTAAAACCGGAAATTACTCTGAAGCCAGATCCATTATGGAAATGCTGCTGCGGGCAAATCCGGGGAATACACTCACGGATCAGGCTTTAATCATTATCCATAATTATAATCTGAAAACTGGTAATTTTGAAGAGATCCTGCTGTTGGGATACGATTCTGTCAATTTAGAATCACCTTATTACGATGATTATAAACTGATCCTTGGTATAACAAGATATGAATTAGGGAATTATCAACTGGCCTTAACTGATCTGGCAGGATTAAAATCGGTTAGAGCGGATTATTACAAAGCTTTATGTTATCTGGAACTCAATGAAACAGTTAAAGCTGTTGAATTGTTCAAGGAAACCAGTAATGCTGAGAATATAGAGATAAGTTCCAACAGTTTTTTCTATCTGGCAAGATTATCGGCAGAACCCGAAAGGGCCATCACATTGCTTACCGAATTTATCAACACCTATCCCGGACATATTTTTCAGGCAGCTGCCTATTATCAACTGGGTTTCAATTATTTTCAGAACGGTAATTTCAGCGAGGCTAAAAAAAATCTGAACAGAGCATTAGAACTGGGAATTGATGCTGATTCCTACCAGAAAGCTGTTTATCTTATCGCTGAAGCTGATCACCAGCTCAATAATACCGAGCAGGCCTATAACGGATATAATAAATATCTGGAACTCTATCCTCAGGGTGAATTTGCTGATGAAGCATTATTCAAGTTAGGGCTTCACCTTTATGAAAAATCAAATTATCCGGAAGCTTTCATCAAATTCGAGCAACTGATCGAAGATTATCCGCAATCTGCCAAAGCTGGTATGAGCAGTTTCTACATTGGAGAAATGTTTTTTGATCTG
>LKUH01000054.1 GCA_001412425.1 Candidatus Cloacimonas sp. SDB | reverse complement strand
GTTTTAAAAAATTTTTATATATCCCTGAGGTAGTCCATGAATTCGAATCCTTCAAAGAAACCAAAATAACTTGTCCTTTAATATTATCTCTACATTCGCGATTACAGCGACCGCAAGTTTGGAATATATTATCCAGAGGAGCAAAATCACGAATTACAATATCCAAATCTATATCAACACCGGCTTCTATCAATTGTGTGGATACGACTAAAATGGACTTATCTTTCCGCCGGTTTTTTATATGATTGATACGTTTAATTCGTTCTTTAGGAATAATATGAGAAGATAAATAAAGCAATTGATACTCTGATGCACTATCTTTAAAAAACTCATATAGTTCCTTTGCAGATCGAATTGTATTCATTACAAAGAGAATATTCTTATTTTGATTTGCTTTCACTAAATCGTAAGCTGTTTCACAAAAATTATCCCAGTTCATTTTCTCATTAGCTAAATTTTTAACATTCAATTCTATCCGGTTGAGTCTATTAAACATATTTTGTTTATTTTTAACTAATTCAACAATTTCATTGTCTTCTTGTGAAAAAATCAAAGGCATTGTAGCTGTAACCAAAATCATTTTCGAATTCAAAAGCTGAACTGTCTTAGACAACATTATTTTTACTAAATCCCAATATTCATGAGGAATTGATTGGATTTCGTCTAAAATAATTACTGCGTTGCAAAACCGATTAAATTTTCTCAGTGCTGAGTTTTTATAGGAAATTAGTGAATATATGAATTGAATAAAAGTTGTAACTGTAATTCTGCTTTCCCAGCCTTCTATCAGATGAAGAGCTTTGTTGATTGTGTATTCTTGGTGAATATTGTCTTCCGAAACTGATCGATAGAAAATGTCAGTTAAATGATGATGTTTTAGTAAAATACCTGAATCATCCGGTAAATTAGCCGAAATTCTTATTTTCTCGAAAACATCAAAATTCTGATCAATGATCGAAGTGAATGGCAAACAATATACAATGTGTGTATGATGAAATTTTTCACATAATTTCAATGCCGCATTCAGAGAAGTAATTGTCTTACCGGAACCTGTAGGAATATTTATGGAAAATATTCTGTCATTATCTGTTATCGTTTCAATTTTATTCTCGACTTCATCGAATGCGGTTTTACGAATAATGTCGATCGGATTTAAAACGTTGTTGTCTAATTGATTCTTGAACTTGTGAACATCTTGGCTACGAATCAATTCCGATTGTATTAATTTATCATCATTCAGAATGGCATCTGTTTTATCAGCCTGTAGTAGAATTGAGTATAAAAGATTCAGAACGAAATAGTACTCAATCGAAAAATTACGATATAACCGTTTTAGTTCTCTTGGAGTTCTGGGCTGAAAGTAGCTTACCGTATCTCTAATAAAATCCCGATTAACGAAACTGTTAAATCCACATACGGATATTATGTTCTTCATTTCCGTATAATCAATGGCATCAATTTGAATTAAAACATTTTCCAAATCTTTTTCATTAAAGATAATAAGTGAATTAAAATCCATAAGATCACCATGATGACGCCGAACTATAATTAATCCGAATAATGGTAACGTTAAATCATCTAATAACTCCTTTTTCAGAATGCCGAAAGTAAGCAACGCAGAAATCAATCCGTGGCTTCGCTTTTTACGACTATCTACAGTTGATCCAAACTTTGGATTTTGGATATAATTTTGAAAGAAAGAAGTTGCTTTTCCGAAATCGTGAAAAAGTGATGTAACAGAAATCACTTTTCGTAAATTCTTACGATTAAAATTCGGAAAATCAAATTTAAGACTGTCAAACAAAGCAAGAGCTTTTTGATGAACGCCAATAAGATGTTGTTTCAACAACCTATCGGGATGAGATTTCAGTTTATAATGGAATGATATATTCACCTCCTACTTCCAAGACATTACCCATTTTTGCACGAATACCATTTCCATCACTATCAAATAGATACTCATCATAATGCTCTACTATTCTGCTGTTATCAGATTTCATTCGAACAGGAATATTATTAATAAATATCTTTCGATTTTCAAAATCAATTTCTTCATTTTCCCCAATCAATCTTTTAGGAATAGTTGAACATATTTCCATGAAGTCATTTTTTCTCTCTGAACTCTTTCCTTCAAACAATCCGACATATTTGAAATCAGCAATGTTCCATGCCAGCCCAAGAGAAACAGTGTAATAAGATTCGTGATTTTTCAGGTTTGTTACTAATTGCATAAAGTGATCCACATCGTCCCAGGCAAACCATACTCTGAATTTACCGTCTTTAATAAATTCCATTGTAGTTTGTTTGTGCTGCTCAAAACGATAAAAATGTTTTGGGCTAGTTGTTTTGAGTGTATTTATTGGTATCACTACTTTTTTGATCACTTCACGAACACCGATTGCCATCTGAAAAGATCCTTCAGGAAAATACTTCCAATATTCGTTTTTATCCAGACCAACGATTGCAGAGATCAATCCTACAATTGCGGTTCCGGTGGGTATGCTGAAAGTTTGTGGAGACATCGTTGTAAACGGCTTTTTGAATTGAGCATAATCTGCCCAGATATCAAATACCACAAAATTCATAATTTCTCCTACAGATTGAGTTTTTTCCATTCATTTGGAATATCAATTTTTAAGCCATTATCTGCAAAGTATTCTACTGATTCAATATGCTTTATGTTTTCTTCGATTGCAGCAAGTAATTCAGATAAATCGACAGAAAAATCTTTGATACTGCGAATCTTCAATTCATTATCAAAATCAATTAACTTGATTTTCTTATCCAAATCACCGATGAAAAAGTTCGGTTTGTTGTAATTTATTTTTATCAGTAACCGCGGTTGTTGTCCAAATTTACTGCGGCTGATCAGATTCTTTGTGCCATGCCACATCCCTTCCAAAAGCAAATTTAAATCTTCATCTGTCATCTTTGTATGCTTTGCAGCATTTTGATTTATAATTCCATGAAATGCGATAAAGGAATATGGAAGTATGTATTCCTCTCGAAAAGTGTTTTGTTTCGCACCAGGCTTTGAAGCAAATGCTCCTGTACCTTGTATATGTTTGATTTCTACTTTATGTAAAGAACGTCCTATCTTGAATTGTGTTGGACCAGTATAAGTAATTGAATCTCCAATTAATGGAAGTACTCCACCGAAAAGCCTAATATCTATGCATGCATCTAAAATTTCATCATTATTTTCTTCAAAATCTTTTGCTCGTAATTTTCCATCTTGCAATCCACTTTCTTTATCATCATCTTTTAGGAACTTAGAACGAACAAAAATATCTTTTCCATTCTTACCATTAAAGCCTTTATGCTCGAACAAATAATCACGAATAGTTCGTTTTAACCTAACATCTGTAACAAAATTAACATTTGTCTCTTCATCAATTCTTGGTTTGTTCTCATCCAACGGATCGCCATTGGGATTGGCGTCTGTTACATCATAACAAAAAAGCAACTCACTGCGGTTTCTGATAATTTCACTCATGGTTTTCTCCTTCAATTTCTTTTTTGAATTTAAATTGTTTATTTAGATTCATACCCATCACAAAGTAGAAACTAATTTCATCTACACTTTGTGCTTTCAATTCCGGCTCTCCGGATTCCATTAATAAAGCGATTGCCTCTTCCAATTCACGATAGTAATTTTCTTTATATTGTTCCAATTTTTCAATGGATTCCGGTAATAATCTTTTGATTGCTCGATGATCTAATTTCAATCCGTTGAACCTGCTTCTGAAAGGTTTAGCACCTCTTAACCGTAATTGAATATCAATTACATTTTGTGCTAAAACACCGATTAAAAATACTGCTTTCTTCCAATCATCATTATAAAAATCAGGATGCTTTTGGAAATAGTCTTCATACTTATTGTCCATTTTTACCTCCATTTTTCCCTTACTATTTTCTATTAATCTTAATTCATATAAAAATTTGATAAATATCATTGCTTTCTTGATATCATAATAAATCTTATCATTTCTGAATCCTTGGGCTAAATGTTCAGAAATTTGATGATAAATAAATGATTTACTTATACATTGTCCTTTAAAGATTTTGGTTGTAATATCTAAAAAATCATTATTATAATTGCTTGGGAAGAAAGTCTTGATAATCCCAAAATTGAAAGAAAGATTATGATATACTTCCTTTTCATAAAGTCCTTTTAAATTCTTAAATTCATCATAATCTTCTACTTTCTTTTTTGCATGTATAATTTTTTGAAATCTGGACGGTAAAATATCTTCGGCTTCCTGAAGGATTTTAAATTCACTGTTACTTGCTTTGTAGAAAAAAAACGTAA
>LKUH01000053.1 GCA_001412425.1 Candidatus Cloacimonas sp. SDB | reverse complement strand
AAACAGAATATTACTTTTTTTGAATTTTCTTGACTTTACAACCCCTTCATAAAGGTTGGCTGTGAGTTTTAAGAATCGCTTTCAGAAAGATTGAACAGCGATTAGTAATAACAAATTCCAATAAAAAATATAAAGGAGTAGAAATGAAGAAACGAGTATTAATTATGGGTGCTGCTGGTAGAGATTTTCACAATTTCAATTTATATTATCGGGATAATGATAATTACGAAGTTGTCGCTTTCACAGCTACTCAGATACCAGATATTGACGGCAGAAAATATCCAGCAGAATTAGCTGGAAAGCTTTATCCGGAAGGGATTCCCATTCATGCTGAAGAAGATCTGGTAGAATTGATCAGGCAAAATAAGATAGATCAGGTTCTTTTCGCCTACAGTGATGTAACTCACGAAAGAGTGATGCATAATGCCTCTATTGTTAATGCTGCCGGAGCAGATTTTATTCTGATGGGTGTAAATAATTCCCGCGTGAAGACGACGAAACCTCTGGTTACTGTATGTGCCACCAGAACGGGTTGCGGAAAAAGCCAGACTACTCGGCAGGTAGTTAAAGTACTTAAAAATAAAGGTTTAAAAGTTGTTTCCATCAGACATCCCATGCCTTATGGAGATCTGGTGAAACAGAAAGTTCAACGGTATGCCGAGCTGGCCGATCTTAAAAAACACGATTGTACGATCGAGGAAATGGAAGAATACGAGCCGCATATACAGATGGGCAGCATCATCTACGCCGGAGTAGATTATGAAGCGATTGTCCGCGCAGCAGAAAAGGAAGCAGATGTCATCATCTGGGATGGCGGTAATAACGATACTCCTTTTTATACTGCGGACAAAGAGCTCCAGATAGTAGTTGTAGATCCTCACAGACCAGATCATGAACTCACTTATTATCCTGGAGAAACGAACCTGCGTCTGGCTGATGTAATAGTGATCAATAAGATCGACTCTGCAGATCCCGAAGGCATTCAGATCGTCAGAGATAATATCCGTGAAGTCAATCCGGAAGCAGTTGTTATTGATGGAGCTTCACCTTTAATGGTGGATAATCCTGAACTTATTAAAGGTAAAAGAGTTCTGGTCGTGGAAGATGGACCAACTCTTACTCATGGCGAGATGACTTACGGAGCTGGAATTGTGGCAGCGGAAAAATATGGTGCAGCCGAACTGGTTGATCCCAGAGAATTTGCTGTCGGTACAATATCTGAAACTTTCGAAAAGTATCCCGATATAGGCATTTTATTACCGGCAATGGGTTACGGTGAACAGCAGATCAAAGATCTGGAAACAACCATTAATGCTACTGAATGCGACCTGGTTGTAATTGGAACCCCAATTGACCTCAGAAGGATTATTAAGATCAACAAACCTGCAGTTCAGGTGAGATATGAATTACAGGAGATCGGAAAACCAACCCTGAAAGATGTATTAAAAGACTTCTAATTTAAGAAAAATAATTACGCGTAAAGGGAAAGGCAGATCGTCTTTCCCTTTTTTTTATCCCTGCATCTCCCCCAGCATTTCGTCCCGTCTGGCTTTACAGCCTGCACAGCTGTGATTTATGCAGTAATCATAATAGATGTCAAGCAGCCCCTGCTGGTATATTGCCTTTTTCGAAATAAGTTTCCGTTGATTAGCGGTCATGAATTTCGCTAGATTGCGAATAATATAATTTTCTGCTAAACCGCCATAATTCTTGTAAACTTCCAACGCAGTGGTTTCAAAATCTTCAAAACTCATATTTCTGGCATACAATATCGCCAGGGGCAGGATCACATTGATCATCATAATATCTTTTCGCTTCAGACCCAGTTTAAGATTGTCTGGAAGCTCCTGATCAGAAGAGTTGAACAGCGCATAAAATTTTTTGCGGAATTTACCGATATTGAAGGATCCCCGGGGAAAAGAAAACAACTGAATGATCTTATAAAAAAAAGTATTGTCCAGACTTTGATAAATAAAATCTGCTATCTGTAGAATTCTTACGGCTGGATGATTAATCGGTCGTAGTCGAAATAATTTCCAGTCGATGGGAAATCTCATATTCTGAAAACCGCTTCTGAGGAACAAGGAGTTGTATTTATGTTTTAATTCCTGGCTGATACTGGCAGGTAAATGGTTGATCAGATCGGTACTGCAAAGCATTAAAGCCAGCAGCTCATCACGGGTCATACCCAGATACTGGTATTCTTTCAATCTGGCATAAGGAAGCTGTAAAGCCAGATGCAGCAGCTGAAATTTGTTTTTACTGTAACCCAGTGATTCCATTATGCCCTGGTAAAGAAGTTGATTGTAATCAGAAAAATATAATTCCGTATTAAATCTTCTGATCTTTTTTTCCAACCGCTGTAAACCCGATGATACCAGCAGATAATTCAGAGATTCTGTAGAAAGACCGCCAAAAAAATCGCAATGTTTATCTTTATGCTCAAATTCTATTGTTTCATATTTACTGATCAATTTGGAAATATCTTCATTCAGTAAATTTTCAATCTCCAGGATCTCCAGTTTTTCCCCATCTTCCTTAATAGTGAAATTATAAGGTTGATCATGCTTATAAACCACATGGAGGATAGTACGATTGAAATCTTTATTCTCAGAATGATTGTGGATATCCCAGTCATAACTCCTCAGGTGAATCTCGATATCACCCCTCTTCACCTTATCCCCAATTCTGATAATGGCTTCTTTGAAGTCCGGACCGGAATCTGTATTCCACCTGCCTGAATACATTATCTCAAGCTCTTTACCGGAAATTGTTTCCAGATCATTGACCAGATGTTGTGCGTCCCAGATGTGATAGAGGAATTGTTCATTAAATTCCATGTAACCTCCTGTAGAAAATTATTCAGTACACTGTTGAAGATGGTTCTATAACCATCGTAAATTTGGAATCTGAGACTAATTTATAATCTTACTTACATATTCAGCAATTGCCAGTGAAGCTGTAAAACCTGGGGATTCTATACCTATTAAATTTATGAAGTTATGATAACCTTTATCAGATTCTTCTTTAATATAAAAATCTCGAAAATTTTCATTCGGTTTTTGCAGTTTAGGTCTTATTCCGCAATCATCCATTTCCAGATATTTTTCTTCCAGATCTAAGTATTTATTAATTGAGTTCAGAAAATCTTTTTTATGAGCTTCATTTATGGAATAGTCAAGTTCATCAACATAATAGGCATTTGGACCAAATCTGCAGTTACCAGCCAGGTTAATGGAAAGATGTATGCCCAGTGAAATTTTATCAGGAATCGGATAAATTAGCTTATTGATGTTTTTAACTTTACTGCTTTTGAAATATTCGCCTTTGCACCAGTGCAGTTTCAGGTCGTGCTTTTCTGTGTCTATTCCCACCATTTCAGCGATCTTATCAGCAAAAAGACCAGCTGAATTAATCACCAGATCAGCTTCAAATATTTCCCCGTTGGAAAATCCGATCCGGTATTTATTACCGATTTTTTTCAGAGCTGTAACTTCCATATCATAGACAATGAAACCATCATTTTTTTCTACCTGGTGAACCAGTGATTCCATAAAACCATGAGTGTCTATTATTCCGGTAGAAGGTACTGACAGGGCTTTAAAGGCTTTAATTTGAGGTTCCAGTTCAGCACATTGGGATGAATCCAGCAAAGTAAGCCCTTTCACTCCATTTTTCCTGCCCATATTTTGAAGATGTAACAACTCAACTTCTTCTTCAGGATTCACAGCTACCACAAGTTTTCCACATTTTCTGTAACGAATATTATGAGCATTCAGATAATCATAAAGAAGTTCGACACCTCTGACACATAAATCTGCTTTTAAAGTCCCGGGCGGATAATAGATCCCGGAATGGATAACTTCGCTGTTTCTGCTGCTGGTATGACGTCCGAAAGATTTTTCTTTTTCTACCACTACAACATCCTCGCTGGTTTTGGAGAGTTTTTCTGCAATTGCCAGACCAATTACTCCAGCACCGATTATTAGAATGTTGACTTTTTCCATATTAGTTACTGAAAATTTTCAAAATATTATTAAATTTGCAGGTTATCTATCAGTCTTGTACCAGATATTTTAACAGCCAGCGCTATTCTGCAACCTTTGTGAAGTTCATCGACAACCTTCAGTGATTCCGCATCAATAAATGCAATGTAATCTATAACACCGTCATTCTGAATTATAATATCTTCCATTTGTGATCGGATCAATTCCAGGTCTTGAACGCCTTCTGAAAACAATTTCTGAGCCAGAAGAAGAGATTTATACAAGCATAATGCTTTATCTCGGTCCTCACCTTTCAGATAAATATTTCTGGAGCTCATGGCAAGACCGTCAGATTCGCGTACAATGGGACATCCCTTCACTTCACAAGGCATATTAAGATCTCTGACCATGGTTTTAAGCACTATAAGTTGCTGGAAATCTTTCTCACCCAGATAAATTGTATCAGGTCTAACTATATTCAACAGCTTATTGACAATTGTTGTAACACCTTTGAAATGAGTTGGTCTTGCAATTCCGCACATTATTTCAGTGATATCTTCAACCTGAATCCAGGTCTTGAAATTCTTCGGGTACATTTCTCCATCATCAGGTAAGAAAACATAACCTACATTCAGTTCTGCTAACAATTCAATATCTTTTTTCAGATCTCTGGGATAATCAGACAGGTCTTCCTGAGGTCCAAACTGAGCCGGATTGACATAGATGCTTACAACAGTAGTTTCATTGTCTTTCTGGGCTGTTTTTATCAGGCTGAGATGTCCTTCATGCAGAAATCCCATTGTCGGCACAAAACCAACACTTGTCGGCCAATTTGATGATATTTTTCTCATTTCTGAGATCGTTCTGATAATTTTAGTATTCATTTTTTTAGGTGGAATTTTTTATTATTCTCATCTTCAACAATAACGATTGCAGATTTGTGGTTAGCAGCTTCCTGTTCATTCATCAGGCCATAATTTACGATAATTATCAGATCTCCGATGCTGACAAGTCTGGCAGCGGCACCATTTATTCCAATTATACCGGAACCAGCTTCACCTTCGATGATGTAGGTTGCGAATCTACTACCATTACTTATGTTGTAGATTTCAACTTTTTCATCCGGTTTCATTCCTGAAATCTTTAAGAGATTTGCATCAATTGTGATACTTCCTACATAATTGAGATCTCTCTGAGTAACTACTGCCCGGTGAATTTTCGATATTAACATATTCCTGAGCATAACAAGCCCCCCAAGTTTTTTTACCAGAATTTAACCAGCTTAGATTTTGTAAATAACTTTCAGAAATTACTCCGGAATTTCCTTCCAGTTTAAAGCTATCTCTTTACCTTTCAATTCATTAACAGATTGTAGTATTATTAATCCAGCCAGGAAAAAAAACAGGACAGATATGATCGCCCATTTCTGAGAACCGGTAACCCTGGCAATTTCACCGTAGATAAGCGGTCCAGCAATAGATGCCATTTTACCCGTGAATGAATAAAAGCCGAAAAATTCAGCCATTTTCGTGTCCGGTGTCAACAGTGCCAGCATTGTTCTGCTACTGGACTGGCTGGAACCGATTGCAATACCTGCCAGTATGCCAACCAGATAATATTGATTGATCGTCTGGCTGAAAAAAGCTCCTAAGATAACGCAGATCCAGATAAGGAGAGTGATAGAAATTGTTTTTTTTGCGCCAATTTTGTCCAGGACATAACCAAATACAAAAGCACCCAGAACTGAAGTCAGTTGAGCAAAAATAAAGTAAGTGATCAATTGTTTAGCGTTCATATTAAAACGGGTAGCGCCATAGATGGACGCAAAGCTAATAACAATAACTATGCCGTCATTATAGATCAAATAACTTATAAAGAATTTTAACAATTCCCGAAATTGTTTGATATTCCTGCCAGATGTTTTAATTCTGTTCAGAGCTGTTCTAAAATAATTTGTCCGTTTGGAAGTCCTTTTGATCTCCTTTAAAAGAAAAAAGGTGAAGAGAGAAAAGATCAGAAAAAAAAGAGCTACAGCCGGAAAGGTCAATCTAATCAAGTTATTATGTACCAGGGGAAGAACCAGCAGCAACGAAGATAAGCCACCCAGATAGCCCACTCCCCAACCCCAGCCTGAAACCTTGCCCAGATCATTTCTTTGGGCTATTTCGGGTAAAAGAGCATTATAAAACACCAGAGCGCTGTTGTATCCGAAATTAGCGATGATAAAAAATATCATCCCTTTCTGCACTTCCCCTGCTTTTACAAAATAGAGCAGAGCTGTAAATATAATGGTTAGATAAGTTGTGTAAAATAGAAATTTTTTCTTTGCCCTGGAATAGTCTGCCACTGCTCCGAAAATTGGTGCCAGCAAGGCTACCATAAGCATGGAAATGCTTACGGACCTTCCCCAGAGAGCTGTTCCCAGTTCTCCTTCATTTACTACAACGTTTTTAAAATATACACTGAAAATTACTGTAACGATAATTGTTGTAAATGATGAATTGGCAAAATCATACATGATCCAGCCGAAGATTTTTTTATTCATTCTCATAATTGTTCCAGATCAATTTTGGGAAATCCAGCTATTTCATAATGATTCAGATTGGGAGTGGCAATGAAGATCTGATGATCAGTCTTAAGCAATTGAAGTATCCTGGAAGTTCTGCCTGTATCAAGATCAGCCAGAATATCATCGAACATCAATATCGGATAATCACCTGCGGATTCAAAGATCAAATTTGCCTGTACAAGTCTGGCGGAAATCACTAATGAACGTTTCTGTCCCTGTGAGCCAAATTTTCTGAAAGAACGTCCGTTCAACCGGAAATAGTAGTCGTCCAGATGTGGTCCGTACATACTTCTCTGATTTTCTATCTCTTTTTTCTCGTTTTTCCGTAAACATTCTTCAAAACAGCTTTCAATGTTTTTTCCTTTTTCCATAGGGAAGGAAATTAGATATTCTGAAGTCAGAACCTCGTTGTTATTGCTGATAAAATTATGATATTCTGTAAGTTTGGGATCGAACTTCTGCAAATATTCTTTTCTCTTTTTAATGATCTGGGTTCCTAGTTTAATGTAGCTTTCATCCCAGGTCAGTTTTTCCTCTCTGGAAAAATTATGCTTTAATAAGGCATTTCTCTGTTTAAGAACTCGGCTGTATTGTTTTAAAATCTCCATGTATTGGTAAGAAAATTGAGATATTGCCAGGTCGAAGAAATATCTGCGAAAACCTGGACTCCCAGCCGAAAAATCAATATCCTGGGGTGAAAAATATACTACTTTTATATATTTGAATAATTCACTGAGTCTTTTTATCTGGTGTTGATTGATTTTTATTTTTTTGTTATTTCTCGAATAAGCTGAATCAATATTCAAATTTTTATCATTCAAATAAAATTCTGAATTGATCCTGAAAAAATCGCGTTGAAAATGAATCAGATCATCGTCATGAATGGTTTGGAATGATCGGCCAAAAGCGGAATAGGCGATTGCTTCCAGTAAATTTGTTTTACCGCTGCCGTTTTTGCCAAAAATTATTGCACCGGCAGGATGTAGATCTAATTTCAGATTCGAATAATTTCTGTAATTTTCTAATAGAAGATGATTTATTCTCAACCTAAACTAAGCGTAATGGCATTAAAAGAAAACGGGCAGAATAGGATTCATCCAGATCAGTGTTGAAAAAGAGAGCAGGTTCATTGGATTTTCCCATTTTTATTTCCAGGTTTTCCGATTCAATAACATTTAGGATGGAAATCAGATATCTGTAATTGAAAGCGATGGTCAAATTATTACCATTGTAGGTATAATCTTCCATCTTTTCAACAGCTTCGCCCTCTTCCCGTTTGGCAGAACTTATCACAAGCTGATTATCAGCTAATTCAAATTTGACTTTGAAAGTATCTTCTGAAGCCAGCAGAGATACTCTTTTCACCGCTTCTTTCAAAGCATTCTTATTTATAGTCAGAATATTCGTGTTATTAACCGGAATCGCTTTGGTATAATCGGGGAATCTTCCTTCGATTATGTGAGTGAAGATAGTGTAATTACTGTAGGAAAACATTACCCGGTTTGATTCAATAAGAACATTCACTATTGGAGTATCTTCAGAGATAACCTTGTCCAGAAACAACAGACCTTTGGTAGGAATTATCTGCTCAACGGGTTCCTGAATATTGATATTGTTCCTGATTTGGAATTCGGCTATTTTCTTTCCATCTGTGGCTACCATGAGTTGACTGTCAGTATTCATCTTCCAATAGATTCCCGTAAAAATGGGTCTGTTTATCTCAGTTGAAACTGCAAAATGAGTATTGTCGATCATTTTTTTGAACATGGCAGCATTGATCTCGATAACTTTATCAAGATTCTTCTGGGGTATCAGCGGAAACTGATTACTCTCAGCACAAAGCAGACTGAATTTAGAGCGCTCACAATGGATCTTTAATGTATCCTCTTCCTGCCTGAACTGAATAACGGAATCGGGTAGAGAATTAATGATCTCATTTAAATTTCGAGCTGATACAGCAGTTTTACCAGATTCGACAATGCTGGCTTCAAATTCAACAACTACTGTTATCTCCAGGTCTGTAGCTGTGAATTTGAGAAGATTATTCTGACTGTCCGCCTCAATTAAATAATTAGTTAAAATTGGCATTGTGTTCTTACTGGGCACAATATTATATAAATACTGAATTTTAGTTTGCAGATCCTGCTTAACAATGGAGAATTTCATGTTTCCCTCTTTCCATTTTTAAAATTTGATAAAAAGAAAGCAAGAGTCTGGATAACTCTTGCTTTCTTTAAAACAAAAAAATTACTTAACGGCTTCTTTAAGTTTCTTACCTGCTTTAAAAACTGGAACTTTTCTGGCAGGAATTCTGATCTTAGCTTTTGTCTGAGGATTAACTCCGGTGCGTGAATTTCTGTGATTGACTTTAAAAGTTCCAAATCCAACCAGAGAAACCTTATCGCCCTTTTCAAGCGCAAGGGTAATACCGTCAATAACTGCATTCAAAGCAGAATTTGCAGCTTTCTTAGTAACATCTGCATCTTTAGAAATTTTAGCTATTAAATCTTGTCTGTTCATGTAACTCCTCCTTTTTAATTAGGTTAAACACAACTGATTTATCGAATTCGAGGAAAATATTGTCAACAAAAAAATCTCCTTACAGCTTATTTAATCACTATTAATGCTGTTTTCTGTACTTTTAAACAGATGGGAAGGTTTTAGGTCTGTATAGCATAACAACATATATTATATAGAGTTATGTATCTGGCGTATAATTTTCTTATCGTTATATATATGACCAAAGAGAGTATGCATTTTTTTTGTATTTTTCATTATTAATCTACTGCAAAATTGAATAATAGATGGAATATAACTTGCTCAGAGAGTTATTAACTTGGAGGAGAAATGAAAAAAACAGTACTTGTAGTGATTTTAATATTATTCAGTATCAGCATATTTCCGGAAATAATTAATTATAACATAACCTGTTCTGAGCCGCAGATTGTTCAATCCGGGGATTACACAACAGTAAATTTCAGACATAGTGTCCAGTTTGGCGAAACCGGAATGCCCTCTCTGCCCTATTTCGGTTTACAATTACTACTGCCTCAGAATGAAAAAGCTATTTCACTGCAGGTCACCGGTTCAAACAGAACCCGAATCAGTGGAGAACATTTGCTTTATCCTGTTCAACAGCAACAACCCCTCAGTGCTAAGATCAGGCAGGATTTCGTTGCAGCCGATGCTTCAGTCTATAACTCTTCCGGAATTTTTCCATCTTCAGCTTATCATGGTTTTAGAACAGATTTTTATTCCGGTTATTCCATTCTCTCAGCAGCGATTACTCCGGTGGAGTACATACCGGTTGACGGTGAGCTCTTTTATTATAAAGATCTTGAAATAATCATAGAGACCGAACCTGTGGCAGAAGCTGATAGGCTGGAAAGGTTTCTTAATAAGAAAAAAAGTACTGTAAACTATTTGAACAGAATTGTCAACAACCCCGAAATGATCTTCAATTACCAGGTCAGAAATTTCAGAGAGGAAGAGGTTGACTATCTGATCATTGCCGAAGAGAGTAAAGTAGATCTCTGGGAGCAATTAGCTTATATTCACAAAAGTTTTGGGAAAGCAACTGAAATTGTTACGATCGAATATATCCTTTCCAGTTACGATGGAATTGATGATCCTGAGAGGATCAGGAATTATTTGATCGAACAGTATGATGAATTTGCAGTTCAATATGTATTATTAGCTGGAGATACAGACGTAATTCCCCATAGAGGTCTCTATGGGATCGTAAATGCCGGTTCTCCATCTCCCACCGAAGATCTTGATATTCCTGCCGATATGTATTATTCCTGTCTGGATAGAGGCAGTGATCCTAATTTGGGACCTGATTGGAATAATGACAATGATGAATTCTGGGGTGAAGAGGATGAAGCTGACCTGATTCCTGAATTTGCGATCGGAAGATTTCCTTATAATAACGATCAGGAGATTGAGAATTTTATCAATAAGGTGGAAAAATATCTCAATGATCCGGTAACAGACCAAGTAACAACTGCACTATTTGTGGGAGAGGATCTGGGTTGGTCTGCCTGGGGTGGAGATCACATGGACGAAATGATCGGCGGCAGCGAAAATTATGGCTATTCTACTACAGGAGTTCCTGTGGAATGGGATATTTCCACCCTTTACGACCGAGACGGATACTGGGGTCAATACGATCTTTATAATGAATTAAACAATGGACCAAATCTCATTAGTCATCTGGGGCATTCAAGTACACAGTATACCATGAAAATCTACAATAATGATGTTAATACTACCAATATTACAAATAACGGGAACGAAAATAATTTTTCCATCATTTTCACTCAGGGGTGCTATGGCGGTGCTTTTGATAACAGAAATTCTAACGGTTCCTATGTGGGAGACTGTATAACGGAACGTTTTGTAGGAATTGAGACCAGTGCTGTCAGTATGATCTCCCATTCCCGCTATGGCTGGGGATCTTCCTACGATACAAATGGTGCTTCCCAACATTATAACCGAGAATATATTGATGCGATTTTTGGTGAAGAGATCTTCGATCTGGGTTATGCACTTAATGATGCAAAAATTGATGCTATTCCGTTTATGTCAGGTGTGATGTATTGGGTAGCTTATGAGACCAATCTCCTGGGAGATCCTGCTCTAAGGATCTGGACAGACTATCCGCAGGAAATTTTGGTAAGTCATCCTTCCGATATTGTAATAGGAAGCCAGCAATTACAGATCACCTGCTCTGTTGCCAATGCTACGGCAGCAGTGCTGCTGGGTAACGAGCTTATTGGAACGGCTGATACAGGAACAACGGGACAGGCTACAGTTGAATTTAATCAACTTCTGGAAAATCTGGGGGAAATAACTTTAAAAGTATCAAAACACAATTTTCTTAATTTTGAAAGTACGATAAATGTTATACCTTCTGATGGTCCTTATATTATTTGTAATGATGTGGAATATATTGAAAATGGTGAATTTATTGATGGTGTTATTCAATCACTGGATATTTTAGATCTTAATATAACTCTTAACAATATAGGTTTTGAAGCTTCTTCGGAAGAAATATATGTTACTCTCTCAACTGAATCAGAGCAGGTTGAAATAATTGAAGACAGCTTCATGATCACTGATTTAGCTTCCCTGGAAGAAAATACAATTGAAAATGCTTTTCAGATAGAGTTGTTAAGTGGAATCCCGAATGATACTATTCTTGAATTTACTGTAAATATCACATCCGGCGAAAATAACTGGCAGAGTAATATTTTTCTGACCGTATCCGCTCCTGAACTGCAGTTTGCCTATTATACGATTATTCCGGATTCCGGTGATGATCTATCGCTGGACCCGGGAGAATCAGCCGAACTATATCTTACTCTTATAAATAGCGGTGAAGGTTATTCTTATGAATTAAATACTTCCATTTTCAGTTATGACCAATATGTAACAGCCTCAGGTTTTTCTGTTGAGGCGGTAATTGCGCCCGGAGAAGAACTTACTGTTTCAGAACCTTTTATAGTTCAGGTTGCAGAAAATTGCCCACAGGATTATTTTGCCGATCTGGAAATTCTGGCTTACGATATTGTAGCAAGCGGGTTATTTTTTCAATTTTCCATACCGATCGGATTGACAGGATATAATTTCGAAAATGCTGTTGAATGGGAGCACATGAGTCTTACAAATGGCTTTTCAGATGAATGGCATCTGGAAACATACAGAAATCATACTCAGAACGGTAGTTTTTCCATGAAGTGCGGTGGAGCAGGTTCTTCTGATTACTCAGCATCACTGCATGCAGCTCTGATAAGTCCGGTTATTCCTATTTCGGGAAATACAATTATCAGATTCTGGCATTGGATGGATGCGGAGATACAAAACTCAACATCCGCCTGGGATGGCGGTCTGATAGAAGCTTCCTTTAATGGTGGAGAATTTTCTCCGATTCAGCCTGTGGGCGGATATCCTTATACGATCGTAAATAATCCGGATTCTCCTTTTGACCCCGGAATGCCTGTTTTCTCAGGTACTCATGACTGGGAACAGGTTGAGTTAAACTTAAGTGGTTATACCGGTTCTGTTCAACTGAGATTTGTTTTTGGTACAGATGGCTATGTTAACGGTGAGGGCTGGTATATTGATGATGTAACCATAGAAAATCTTGTTGATGCTGACGAGGATATGACAATTCCGGTTATTTCACAATTAAGGCAAAATCATCCCAATCCCTTTAACCCGGTTACCAGTATTGGTTTCACTATTGCTGAGAACGAGGTTGATACAGAAATTTCGATTTACAATCTTAAAGGTCAAAGAGTTACCACACTTTTACAGGAAAATCTTCCCAGAGGAGATTATTCCGTTGTCTGGGAAGGAAAAGATGAAGCAGGAAGAGATGTGGGCAGTGGAGTTTATTTTTCCAAAATGAAAGCGGGAAGATTTACTTCCGTAAAAAAAATGATCTTAATGAAATAATCTTTGGTTCAACAGTTAGAAGTC
>LKUH01000052.1 GCA_001412425.1 Candidatus Cloacimonas sp. SDB | reverse complement strand
GCTTGGAAACCAGAATGGGATGCTGAGCTTGGAAACCAGAATGGGATGCTGGGGCTTGGAAACCAGAATTTATGACTTTAAAATCTCATTATTTCACATTACGTTTGAACCTGTTTAGGGAAGAAGATCGTTGTTAAATGATCTAAACCGGTTTAAAGGAAGTATTTCTCCCCCAGAAAAGGGTCTGCCGTTTTTGGCAGATCCTTTTCCTCTTCAATCTCTCTGTCTCTCTGTTTAATTTCAAATTGAAAAGCCTTCAAAAATCAAATTTCAGTAGTAAGCTATTATTCTTCCACTCTGATGATCACTTTTATCTAATTTTATACGCTACGTATATGTCTGCCTCGATCTTATTCCCCTCTTCATCATAAAATAAATGAGTGAAATATAGATTTCCTTCACTGTCCATACCCGGATCACCAACATGATTTGAAACAATCTCCTCAGCCTGATGCCAGGCTCCATTCATCTTTATCGATCTGAAGATTGCAGGTCCTGTATAGCCCAGCTGGCTGTCTCCTGTAAACAAAAGTTCATTCCCATCTTCTGAAATATAAGGTAACCCTTCATTTCCAGATGTATTTATATGGTGCCCCAAATTCTCAGGAAAACCCCAGTCCGATCCATTCCAGGAGGTTGTCCACAAGTCCATTCCACCCATGCTTTCTTCAAGCCTGCCGAAATAGAGAGTCTCGCCGCCAGAAACAGCATAAAGCTCGCCCGTATTGTAAGTAAGGTTAAGTTGTTCTCCGCAATTCTGCCAGTTTATCCATTCATCACCTTCTTGCTGGGCAGTATAAATATCGCCATCACTGCCATAATTTCCCACTCGGAAGGAAGCGAACCAGAGAATATCATCTCTAAAACAGACAGGTCCGTCCAAAGCCAGATCATCATTAAGTATGGCTCTTACAGGTTCTGTCCAGCTTCTGCCCTCTTTCCTGCTCCACCAGATTCCCGTTACCCCATCCAGCAGCTGATCCTCGGCAGGGATATTACCGTCAGGTGTGAAAAAGAAAAGAAACAGATTTCCATCATCAGATATTACCGGTGCGTCTTCAACTCCGGCAGTGTTTACGGGACCAGGCATAGGAATAGGGTCTTCCCAGAGATCAGAATGTAGAACCGGTGGGAAAAAATCTGATTCCGGAGTCATCTTAACTGCGTCGGCGGGAATTGCTTCATAACGGGATAAATAAGTAATAATATTATCTTCTACTTCCGAACAGCTTCCCAAAAAAATAATAGCAATACCTGCTACAAAAAATAATGATTTTAAGTATCTGTAAGTCTTTGTGTAGTTTTTCATATTCACTCTCCCATCACTGGATTGTTCTGAATAAATTATTGCATGATACCCGTAATGTGTCCAGAGTTTTACTTTAATTTTACCTTACGACAAACTTGAAAACCCTTATTAAAAACTTTGTGAGCTTCGTTTTTTTCCTGCGGTTACTGAAGTTTTACCTTTTTAACTTATCAATGGTAAATTGCAAAGTAACATTTATGGGATGTTTAATTGTCTTTCAAATTGTTAGTGAATTTCCTGGTCAGCACTCTGAAATTACCTTTTCTAAGTGTGATACCTTCGCTGTCGAAATATTCCAGAATTGCAATCGCATTATTTCTGTTTCCGGCTATAAGATCACGGAACTGAGCTACCGTAATACCCGCTTCATTCTGCCGCAGAAATTCAAGCATTATCTCCCTGTAACGCTCCAGTTTCTCAGAAGCAATTAATTTTTTCTGAAGAAATTTGATTCCGCCGTCTGCCTTTAAATAGTTAATGACCTTATCAATTTTTTTTCTGGTTAGCTTCGGCGTTTCAAATCGTGTGTAGATCTCATCGTATTCAACAAAATCCCTGCCCTTTTCACTAAAGAATTCTTTCATGTCGTTAATGCAGGATTCCATTTCAACATCAATTTCAACTTCGTGTTCAAACAAAATATAAGTATTGCCTGCTTTCCGAATTTTATTGTTCTCCAATAAATGTTGGAGAATAAGATCAAGAGCCAATTTGCTTCGCTCCTGCTCATCTTTCTCGAATAAACCCAATAATTCATTAACTGTTTTTCCTGTTTTCAACAGAGGATTTTCCCCATGATGATCTCTGATTTTGTTGAGGATGCGGTTCTGAAATGCCACAAGTTTCTTTTTTTCCAGCAACATAATATCATTTTCAGTCTGAAAGAAAACCAGTTCTGCGGGTAACTCCTGAAAAATTATCTCGAGCAGATCTGCGGAATTAATATTCAACACTTCTGAGATTTTTTTATAAGAAACCGGATAAACCGCCTTTTTAACTTCTGCTAAAAGCAATTCAACCGGATCACCGGATGCCATTTTTTTTACGATCTCGATCTGCGGACTTCTTCTGCGCCGGTGATGCAACGGATATGGGTCTATGATCCGTCCGCCTCCCAAAGTTTCTGTCCCTGACGAATTCCTGATAATGAAGGAATCATCGAACTGAATTACAGCCGGACTGGGAAGGTAGATCTGCACCAGTGAAGCTTCTCCGCCTTTAAGTTCATCTTTATCAAGTAAATGGATGCGAACCATCTGCCTTATGGTACCCAGCAGAAAAATCACCTGGTTCCAGAGGTTTAACTTCGCTTCCCTATTGAACAGAGTGAGTTTTGCATCACATAAAGTTGTTGCTTTCACCAGCCTGGAAGCCAGCAGCATTCCCTTACGGAACTCCTTCAGTTTCAGATTAACAAGATTGAGAGACCCTCGATCTCCGGCCTTCAGCGAATCCACATCCGTTCCATGTCTCTGCAGATTTCTTACCCGCACTTCTCTGCCACCCGGTAACAGATAAAGCGGCTCATTTCTATGAATTTTACCCGCAAGTACCGACCCATTCACAATTGTCCCGAAACCCGGCTGAGAAAATATTCTGTCTATGAACATGCGGAATATCCCTTCTGAGTTTTTTTCGGGAATCTGCGGAATAAGGGTAACGATCGCAGCGATCAATGCTTCCAACCCGTCTTTTGAAGCTGCAGAAACCGTTATTACGGGTGCATCTGCCAGAAAAGTACCAGACATGAACTCCCTCACCTCTTCCTGAGCCAGTTCCAGAAGCTCTTTATCGATCAGATCTACTTTTGTTAGAGCTACCAGCCCTTTTTTCAGACCCAGATGCTGCATGATCTCAAGATGTTCCTTACTCTGCGGCATAATACCTTCATCTGCAGCGATTACCAGTAACACAAAATCCATTCCGCAAGCACCGGTCACCATTGTCTTGATAAAATCAGCATGACCAGGCACATCCACCACACTCACACTGTTTCCGTCCGGTAGATCTATATGGGTAAACCCCAGATTAATCGTAATTCCCCGCATTTTTTCCTGTGCATGAGTGTCACAGTCAAATCCGGTAAGAGCTTTTATCAAGGTTGTTTTACCATGATCAACATGACCCGCAGTTCCCATGATCAAATGTTTTTTTTCCATTTTCACCTCTTTCTGTAACTGAGTATATTTTTTTATTGGGCAGCTTTTCCGTCAAGAAAGGATAAATGATCCGGTAATGGCAAAAAATCCTTTACACAAATCAGGAAGTATATTT
>LKUH01000051.1 GCA_001412425.1 Candidatus Cloacimonas sp. SDB | reverse complement strand
GTTTTATACAAGATGGAAGTTAAAAATTTATAATTAAGCTAAAAAATTATATCATAATACTGATTCACAGTAAATAATCAGGCAGAAAAATTTGAATGTTTGGCAGATGAACACTTACAAATATAATCATTTATTTTATTTCAAATTTTATCATAATCTCTTAAATAGGAATATTTATATCGGTTAAATCTCAGGCCAGGTTTTTGCGATACTGATAACGTGAATTATGATCCAGGATTTTTTTTCTTAACCGTATGCTCCTGGGAGTTATTTCTATCAATTCATCGTCCTGGATAAATTCCAAAGCCTGTTCAAGGGTAAGATCCTGAGGTTTTTCTAAACGCAATGCTTCGTCAGAACCGCTTGCCCTCATATTGGTAACATGTTTTTTCTTATTAACGTTTACTTCCAGGTCATTATCTCTTTTATTTTCTCCAACAATCATTCCCTGGTATACTTTGGTTGCCGGTCCGATAAATAAATTTCCCCTCGCCTGGGCATTATAAAGCCCATATGTACTGGAAATGCCATCTTCAAAGGCAATCAATACACCCTTAGAGCGGGAAGGGATGTACCCTTTATAGGGCTGGTATTCGAGAAAGACATGATTCATTATTCCCTTGCCTTGTGTTAGGGTCAATAATTCATTACGAAGACCAATTAAACCTCTTGCAGGAATTTGAAATTCCAAACGGAGCTGGTCAGAGGAGAAATCCTGCATGTTTACCAGCTCTGCTTTCCGGATACCGCAAACACGCATTACTGTACTCAAATATTCTTTGGGTATGTCACAGGTCATCAATTCTATCGGTTCATATTTTTTATTGTCAATATACCGAAAAATAACTCTTGGTTTCGAAACCTGAAATTCATATCCTTCTCTTCGCATTTTTTCAATGAGAATAGAAAGGTGCAATTCTCCCCTTCCAGATACACGCAAAGTGTCCATTGTCTCTGTTTCTTCAACTTTCAGGCTGACATTCGTATCAATTTCTTTAAAAAGTCGTTCTCTTAGATGTCTGGAAGTAACAAAACTCCCTTCTTGTCCGGCGAATGGACTGTCGTTTACCTTGAAATCTATAGTAAGGGTGGGTTCATCAACGATAATACCGGATAACGCTTCTGGGTTATCCAGTTCTGCAATTGTTTCACCTATATTTGCTGCTTCAATTCCTGCCAGGGCTATAATTTCTCCCGACAAAGCCTGTTTTGATTCAACCTTGTCTAATCCCTCGAAGACGTAAAGTTTGACTACCTTACCCTTGATATGTCTATTATCACGTTTAATCAGAGTTACGCTTTGTCCCTGTTCTATTTTACCAGCGACTATTAAACCCACAGCAATTTTACCTACATAATCATCATAGTCCAGGTTGGTTATCAGCATCTGAAGGTTTTGCTTATTATATATAACGGGGGAAGGAACATTTTTCACAATAGTTGAAAACAGCACTTCCAGATTGTTTTCCAAACAATCCGGTGAAAATCCGGCAGAACCTACTTGTGCTGAAGTGTAAATTACTGGAAAGTCGATTTGTTCATCATTAGCACCCAATTCAATAAATAAGTCATAAATTTCATTTAAAACTTCTTCTGGTCGGGCATTGGCACGATCTATTTTATTAATGACAACAATAGGAATTAGATTTAGTTCCATGGATTTTCGTAAAACAAATCGTGTCTGGGGCATTGGTCCTTCAAAGGCATCAACAATCAAAAGAACACCATTAACCATCCTGAGTATTCTTTCTACCTCTCCTCCAAAATCTGCATGGCCGGGAGTATCAACAATGTTTATTTTCACATTGTTCCAATATACAGAGGCATTTTTAGAAAAGATAGTGATGCCTCTTTCCTGTTCCATATCATTGGAATCCATAATTCTTTCTTTTACTTTCTGATTTTCCCGGAATGTTCCACTCTGTTTTAGCATAGCGTCAACCAGGGTTGTTTTGCCGTGATCAACATGGGCAATCAAAGCAATATTTCTTAAGTCGTTGTATTCCATTTAATAAACCTTATATGTCATAATAATTTTCTGTCTAAAAATTGAATTAAAAAACAGGAAAATATTATCACAATGAAACTGATAAGTAAAGAAAATATTTCTTAGTATATATTTCTTTTC
>LKUH01000050.1 GCA_001412425.1 Candidatus Cloacimonas sp. SDB | reverse complement strand
ACAAAAATATCAAGAGTAACGTCTGTTTTAAAAAAAGGGAATGTCAGATGTTTTACTTTAATAATTCTAATTTCACCCCGGTCGAAATATTTTAGATCTTTTTTATATTTTTTAACGCTGACTTTGTAGCCCGATAACCTGATTTTTGTGATAATTGCAAGAAGTTTGCTTTCATTCTGTTTGGTAATTGTCAGATCAACATCATCATCCCAGGGCAGCAGGCGTCCTTCTCTGATTATTCCCAGTAAAGTGCCGGCTTCCAAGACATAGGGGATCTGTGCTTTTTCCATAATTCCAGTAACTTTTATAAGCATATTAATAGCTATTCTGGCGTATTTGCCAGTTAATTTTTTAGGACCCGGCATGATGAAGTCTATCCTCAATAAGTTGATCGACCTTTTCTTTTACCCGTAAGGAAGATCTACCGTCCAGTCCTGTAAAGAGATAGTTTTTATATCCGATAAGTTTTTCTTTCATCTGCTGGGTAGGATTCAAAGCTGCTGCAACAGCGTCAACCAGTTCATCTGGAGTGTGAATATGCAGAAAGGCACCTTTTAACCATTTTTCCGGATCGATAGAAAGTACCGGCATACCGTCAGAATGAGTAAGTTTCTTACCCGGCAGAACGTAGATAACTCCATGTTTTCCCAGAGCCAGAAATTCATTGATCACGCTGGACGTGTCACTTATTAGAGTGTCTGCCAGGTTAAGAAAGGGATATATATCGTAATCGTTTTTTGGAATAAGATATAAATCTTGGTTATTTAGAGCCAGTTTCTGATAGAATTTATGGTGGGAATGAGGAGCATATCTGCCCAACCAGCTGTAGGGATGGAGTTTGATCAGGAGGTTATATTGATCTGTTAAGCAGATGATCTTTTCTTTAATATAGTCGATACAGCTGGGTTTGTAGGATGGTGCGAAGAGTACGGTTTTTTTGAAGGCGGAAATTCCCAGTTTTTTTATAAGGGAAGTTTTTTGGTATTGTCCCTGCCAGAAAAGCGGATCAAGTTTAGGAATACCCAGAATATGGAAGTCAGCAATATCCGACCAGTTCAGGCTTTTTATATAATCGTACCAGTATTGTCCTTCCAGGAAGACGTGGTATCTATAGTTCTTTTGGGCAAAGATATTTCTGATTCTGCTGGTTTTAATGCCCACACCATGATCAACATGGATCCTTAGTGTGTCACCAAAACGTTCAGGAGAATTTAAAGCATCTCCACAGACAACAATATCAAAACCGTTTGTTTCTTCGGTAATTTTTATATTGGATTCCCGTAAACGAGAAATAATTTTATTTCTCTGCGAGATCTTAAATAGGCCCAGGAATTTGGCAGGATCTTTTCCAATTCTAAAAAAAATATCGTATTTATTATCTTGATTAAATTCATAATAGAGTGGATATAAAGCATTGAAATGGTATTCCATCTCCAAGTTGAATAATATTTTGATCATTTCAAACTCTGGTTTTTTTAAGGATTTTCATTTTCCGG
>LKUH01000049.1 GCA_001412425.1 Candidatus Cloacimonas sp. SDB | reverse complement strand
AAACTACATCCCGGCAAAAGCTTTTTTGGAAAATTTAAAGATTTCTTTAATTAAAAATATTGAAGTCATCACTGAGATGACAGCAATATTATGAGGAACTATGCCCTGTTTTTATGTTCCTGATCTTAATAAGACAGCTGAAAATATCTGGATAACAGGCGAAGAATTTCATCATATTGTACATGTTAGAAGAAAAAAGGTAGGGGACCATATAGATCTGACCAATGGAAATGGATTACTGGCAGATACAATAATTACGGAAATCGGAAAAAAAAAGTTAACCGTTGAAATAAGAGATACCAAAGAAATCGAAGCATCTCAACCGAAAATTGCCGTTGCCTTCTCTCTGCTTAAATCAAAACATGATAATCTGGTAATCGAAAAACTTGCGGAACTGGGAGTTAAAGAGTTCTTTCCGCTTATAACCGAAAGATCAGTTCGAAAAATATCGCCCAATACAACAGAAAAATTCAGAAAAGCTGCCATTGCAGCTATTAAACAATGTGATAATGCCTTCCTTCCTGAAATAAACCTACCCCTGGAGATCAACGATGCTCTGGAACAGATCACTAATTCAGGTTTTTCGATCATTGTTGCACTTGAAACAGGCGAAAGAAATAGTCTGAATGATGCCCTGGCAAAAGTCGCAGATGAAAATATCTGTATTCTAATTGGACCAGAAGGAGGATTTTCTTCGCAAGAGATAGAATTATTTGATCAAAGAAAAATAATTCCCGTAACTTTGGGAAATCACATATTAAGAGCAGAAACCGCTTCCATAGTTGCAGTTTCCCAGATATTATATTATTTACTGGAACGAGATCCCACTTACTACTGATATGTGTGAGATCAGAAAAAAACTGGCAGATGTCCTGAAGGGTACCATCTTTTACGATAAAACTTATATCGTAGGAGGCTTTGTCCGAGATAAACTTAGAGATCAACCTAATAAGGATATAGACCTGGTGGTTGAGCTACAGGACGGAGGAATCAAACTGGCTGAATTTCTCTACCAGAAAGGTCTGACCAATAAGCCTGTTATTTTCAAGAGATTCTCCACTGCAACAGCAATAATGCAGGACCTGCAATTGGAATTTGTCATGACCCGTAAAGAATCTTACAGGAATGACAGCAGAAAACCGGCAGTTGGAATGGGAACTCTTCAGGAAGATGTTTTCCGCCGAGATTTTACCATCAATACTCTATTGCTGAAAATTGCTTCTGGAGAAATATTTGATCTTACTGGTAAAGGACGGGCTGATATTGAAAATAAAATAATCAGGACTACATCTAATCCCGATCTGCTTTTTCAAGAAGATCCTTTACGAATGTTAAGAGCTGTAAGGTTTGCTGTAAGCCTTAATTTCACTATTGAAGATCAGACTTTTCGAGCAATTAAAAAGCAAACCGCTGAATTAGATAAGATATCCTGGGAAAGAAAAAGGGACGAATTTTCCCAAATTCTTTTATCTGATGATCCGGTAAAAGGTATTCGACTTCTTCTAAAATGCGGTTTATTAAAAGAACTTATTCCCGAACTTATACCCCTAATAGGTCAGAAACAGAATAAATATCATGTTGATGACGTATTTGATCATACT
>LKUH01000048.1 GCA_001412425.1 Candidatus Cloacimonas sp. SDB | reverse complement strand
TCTTGTCTTTAGAAAATGAAAAAAGCATTGGCCAGGTCTACAATATTTCAGATGGCTCAAATATTACCTGGAAACAGTATGTTAATTATCTGGCAAAAATCACAGACAACCTAAGGCCAAAGATTGTCATTCCTTATAAAATAGCTTATCTCTCTGGTTGGCTAATGGAAAAGATTTATAGTAATTTTCCCATAAAGGGCAAACCTTTGTTAACCAGGATGGCAGCAGAATTATTTGGAACAAATCAAGGTTTCCCAATAGAAAAGGCGCGCAGAGAGTTAGGATATAAGCCCAATGTGGATTTCTATGAGGGAATGCATAATGTCAAAATGTGGTTACAACAAATTGGATTAGCATAAAAATATAACAGGGCCAGATTTTCTGATTTCACTTTTTATATGCAAAACAGAGAAAACCTGGTCCAACCGCTAACTATTTCTAAGCTTTATTCGAATTTTACTGTTCTATTCCAATAGTTGAACAATTTCCTGATGACCTTTTTTCTTTGCCATCTCGAGAGCAGTTACTCCTTTTGCATCTTTTAATTCTTTATCAGCACCATATTGCAGGAACAGTTGAACTAAGTCCTTATTTCCTTTTGCGGCAGCCTGCATAAGGGGAGTTGTGAGGGTCTTAGTTGTAAGATTAACATCAACCCCTTTCTCTAAAAACAGCTTAACAATTTGATAATTTTCTTCACTTTGTGTCTGTAGAGCTCTGGTGGTAATTTTACCAAATGCAGTGGAGTTAATCTGCTCTGCACTTCCCACTTTTGAATCAGGACTTATTCCAGCTTCTAACAACAATGGCACTATTTTTTGGTAATTATCATAATTATCCATTGCCTTTGTCAAAGCGTTGTTGCCATACATATCTTGATAATGAATATCCGGATCCTGTTTCAGGATCAACCTGACTATACTTTCTGTTCCGCTTGCACAGGCAACCATTAACAGGGAATCTGTAGAGAAGAGCATTAAATTGGGGTCAATTCCCGATTGAAGCATTCTATGAACTATACTTAAATCTTTTTGATAAATTGCCTGTCTTAGCTGTTCGATCTCTTCTTCCGATAATTCAGCTTTCTTAAAAGGTGATTGCTCTAAAATAACCTTGACTCCGGCATTGGAATCTCCTGTGATAATCTCAATTGTCTTTACTTCTCCCGGCTGAAATTCCCATTGTCTGTTTTCGCCTTTCTGCATGGATAGTTCTAATTTTTCAATAGGATCCTTATATTCTCCCTGGAAGAAGGTGACTTCGAATTGAGAAATCCCGGATTTTGTATTATCACCAATAATTGTTAATTGAGCTTGTTTGCTTTCACTAAAGAATAGTCCCTGTCCGGAATTTTCAAAAAGATAGTATTCTTCCCGTTCAATTTCATCTGCAAAGAAAGATTCTTGAAGAACAGTTACCTTAACAGCTCCCGTATTGGCTTTTATTTCTATTAAATCGATATTCATACTATTGCTAAAGGATGGTTTTGTTTTCCCATTTGGTGAAATCTTTTTTTCACTAATTTGATTGGTAATAGCTTCTCCGGTACGATATGGAGTAACTACAATCGATGCCTCGGTATCACTTCGGTTCTCGATAACCAGGTTTTTTACCAGAGAAGGATCTGCATGCACCTTCAGTACTCCCCCCGCATTTAAGGTTCTTCCAATGGGTGCTTCTCCTTCCAGATTTCCACCGGAATCCGTTAAGCCATTCCCGGTATCTGCTTCCTGTTGCATTTGCTCCATAGGAGATGCCATTTTTTCATAATTATCCGGAACCAGAAATTTGTCTTCATCCTGGGAACCAACTTGAATATTGAGCAATTCAAAGGTGCTTTGTTCTGAGTTAATCAGAGGAACAATTATTTTTACCCGTTGTTTTAATTCAGGGGAATACCAGGCTTCGATGGTGCCTTCCATTCCTTCCTGGGTATAGACATATTTTTCACATTCCAAGCCGCTAATTGTTTCCATGTCCACTTTTTCTTCACGGTATCCCTCAGTCACCATTTCCCATCCAATTATAGGATTAAATAAAAACATTTCTTCTCTGGTAAAATCCATGTAAAATTCCATAATCGGATGCAAGCCAATATAAGAATCTTCCTGTCGGTTGGCAATGATGATCATAGGTTCACCGCTGCTGTCTTCACCCTCCAACCGATAGAGATGATCCTTTACAAAGTAATCAAAATGATAAGTTTCCTTTGGTTGGGTAATCTTTATCTCGGCAGAAAATTCCTGTGCGAAGCTTGAGGTAACCAACGGTGCCACGAATAGAGCAAAGAACAAAAGAAAAACAACACAAAAAACCAAGCAATTTTTCTTTTTCATGGAAAACCCCCATTTT
>LKUH01000047.1 GCA_001412425.1 Candidatus Cloacimonas sp. SDB | reverse complement strand
CTGGACGCTTCCGCAGTGCGCTGGTAAGTTAGTAGCCATATCTAGGAGATCTCATGAAATTAAAAATTTATCTGATTTTAGTATCAATGGTAATTTCAATAACTCTTTGGAGTGATTGGAATCCAGTTGGTCCTATAAGCAATAATGGATGTATATTGGAATCTATTAAACAAGATCCAGAAAATAATCAGATTCTTTACGCGGCATCCACTAGTGAGGGTATTTTTAAAAGTACAAATAACGGTACTTCTTGGTTTTGTTTAACTAATGAGTTTGCCGATATTCCATTTAAAACTGTATGTGTAAATCACTTAAATCCAGAAATCATATATGCTGGTACAGGTACTGGAGCGATTTTTAAAAGTATGAACGCAGGGATTGATTGGATACAAGTTTATCAACATGAATTTAACCGGAATATAAATGAAATTGTAATATCACCTGATGATGGAAGTAGAATATATGCTGCAATTGAAACAACCTACTCATTAGAAGGTGGAGGAATAATAAAATCTATTAACTCAGGAGAAGATTGGGAAATAATTACAGGAGATTTAAATAGTAAGAATTTTCATGCACTAGCTATTGATTATGACAATTCAAATATAATTTATGCAGGTTCTAAATTCTTATATTCATGTGATGGAGGTTTTTTCAAAAGTGAAGATGGCGGATTAAGTTGGTCTCAATCATCATCAGAATCAGTAACTGAAATCGCAATTGATCTCTTAGATAACTCAACTGTATTAATGGGAACCGATTCGAATGGTACGTTTAGAAGTACGGATAGTGGTGAAACCTGGCAACAATCTTCTTCCGATAATGTTGAATTCTTTCAAGGGGAACAATTTTCCATAACGTATGATCCAATTAATACAGATATTGTATATTCTGGTATGAATCCGCCTAATAACTATGCTCCAGCTTTTTATAAAAGTATAGATAATGGGATCTCATGGAATTCTGTTACAGAAGATTTAAATAGTACGATAGTATTCTCAATCTGTATAAATTCAGATAATAACGACATAATACATGCTGCTACATTCAATGGGCATTATATATCCAGCGATGCCGGAATAACTTGGTCCCATGCTAATCATGGTATGGCCTTTGTAAAAGTTTATAATATCGTGATCAATCCTAATGAAGTAAACACTTGGTCTATTTTTTCTAATAAAGGGCTATATGTTACTACAACTGCAGGAGAAGAATGGACAAGGTCGGTTTATACAGTAATACCAAGTTTGTACCACCCTGAGGATAATACATTGTGGGGATACGTTGGTGGAGGAAGTTATTCTGATGGGATTTATATCAGTTATGATAATGGATTGAATTGGGGTGTACTTGAATGGATAATAAACACAAACCATGTTGCTTTAAATCCTATTAATCCTAATATAGTCTTAGTTCCAACAGATGAAACCATTTGGAAATCCGAAAATGGAGGTTATGATTGGTCAAATGCTGATAATGGAATTACTGAGTTTCCAGTGTATGCGGTTTATTTTGACTTGATTAATCCTAATATAGTTTATTCAATTTCAGAATCTAATGTGTGGAAAAGTGATGACACTGGAGATACATGGATCAATATAGATGGACCTTTTGATTCTGATGAAAACCAACCAAAGGAACTAATTTTTGATCCGACAAATACTTCTGTGATATATATTAGAGCCAACTCTCACCTATGGAAGAGTAATAATTACGGGCAGGATTGGTCAGAATTGATTCTTCCCTCTACTGAATTGTCTGCATTTTGTATCGATGGGATGAATACCAATATACTTTTTACTGGATTTAATGGATCCGGAGTTTATTTAAGTTATAATGAAGGCCAGAATTGGGAAAGTTTTAATGATAGTTTAAGTAACTTACAGATAAATTCATTTGCTCTTGATCCAGATAACTATTCATTCATTCTAACAGGTACTGATGGAGATGGAGTTTTTTACTCAGAATATGAGCCCGAAAATCATTCTATAAATAAAATCCCATTTGTGAATGAGAATAAGTTAACTATTTATCCCAATCCTTTTAATCCTTCAACAACTCTATCTTTTTACTTAAAGAAAGATTGTGATGTTGAAATTACAATTTATTCAATCAAGGGGAAGAAAATAAAATCATTACTTCAGTCTCAATTACCAAAAGGAGAACATTCAGTAATTTGGAATGGTGAAGACGATTTTAATAAAATTGTTCCATCGGGAATTTATTTGAGTAAGATGAAAATACAAAACAAAGTATCATCTATCAAAAAATGTATATTGTTAAAATGAATATACGGCTACTAACTCTGCACCAAGTTTTCGCGAGCTCAACCTTGCGTGCAGATTCCGTTAGCGGCAACTTTTTGGGTAATTTG
>LKUH01000046.1 GCA_001412425.1 Candidatus Cloacimonas sp. SDB | reverse complement strand
AAAATTAATAACATTTTATCTGATCTTTTTTTTGGGAATTTTATTCACTCTCGAGAATCAATACAGTAAGATTACCACTTTTCAGGTCAACAGTTCAAACCTTTATGAAACTGACATAACCTTTGAACTAAGTGATTTTGAACTGTTAAATGTAAGCGAGCAAAATACAACTTATACAAAAATAATCTGTCCGGGAAGCAGTGAATTCGCACAACCTGGTAAACCCGACCTGCCCCGTTTTACCAGTCTGATAGCCATACCGGAGACTGGAAGCATTAACTTTAGAATAACAGATAGCGAGGAACAGATTATTTCTGATCTGGAAATATTTCCCAGACAACCGCTGCAGAATGAAAGCACTAGAGATTCTTTTGATTTCTTGATCGATAACCAATTTTACACTGAGGGAAGTATCTTCCCGATCCAGCAGGTAGTGATTGGTGAACCTGTAATCTTGAGAGATCTGAGAATAGTAAGCCTGACGATTAATCCTTTCCGCTATGATCCACTGACCAGAGAAATGCACATCATCAAAAATGCCAGAATAGTAATCGAGTCCAATACCTTTCCGGGAATAAATGAGATAACTTCAACACAAAAAAAATCCCCGGCTTTTGAACCATTATATAAATCTGTGATCCTTAATTATGAAGAAGTTAGAAACAGAAATGAGGAATACCAGGATCCCAGTTATTTATTTATTTATCCCAACAGTACCCAGGTAGAACAATATCTGCAGGATCTTGTAGATTGGAAGCATCAAAAGGGCTTTATTGTAAATGCTGTGAACACCGCTGAAACAGGTTCAACTTCCTATCAGATCCGGAATTTTATTTCCAACGCTTATGAAAATTGGGAAAATCCTCCTGAATTTGTCTGCCTGGTCGGTGATGCGGGGGGATCCTTCAATATTCCAACCGGAAGTATAAACGGTGGTGAAGGAGACCATTTTTATACAATGCTGGCAGGTGATGATATACTCTCCGATATTTTCCTGGGTAGATTATCCTTCAACTCAATATTTGAATTTCAGACCATTTTAAATAAAATCTTCAATTATGAAAAAACACCTTTTGCGGACTTTACCAGCTGGTATGATAGCGCTTTACTGGTGGGAGATCCAAATGATTCCGGACCATCCGTTATCGACACAAAACGGCACATCGGTGATATGATCGGTCATTTTGCTGAAAATATTACCTGTACGGAAGTTTATTCGGGATCCTATTCTTCTCAAATGACCACAAATTTAAACGCAGGTGTAAGTTATTTCAATTATAGGGGATTTGCCGGAATGAGCGGCTGGACTGTAAGTCATATCAACAATCTCAATAATGGTTTCATGCTGCCTGTAGCTGTTTCCTTAACCTGTAATACAGGTAATTTTGAAGGAACCTACGATTGTATTAGTGAAGCTTTTCTAAAAGCCGGCTCGCCTTCACTTCCCAAAGGTGCCATAGCAGCTGTTTCCACAGCAACCGGACAGACACATACCTGTTTTAACAACTGCATGGATGCCGGAATCTTCTACGGTTTATTTGCCGATTCAATCCATCATATGGGTGGTGCTTTGAATCGAGGTAAACTTAATATGTACTTGAACTATCCAGATAATCCCAACGATCAGGTCCTCTATTTTTCCTACTGGAATAATCTGATGGGAGATCCCGGATTAGAGTTATGGACTGCTGTGCCCCAGGATCTTAACGTTATCTGTGAAACTGAAATAGCGCTTGGTTCAAACTTCCTGGAAGTGACAGTTGAAAATGAATTTGAGGAACCTCTGAATAATGCCCGCGTAACAATATTAAAAGGAGATGACGAAATTTTTGAGACCGGATTAACAGATTATTCCGGTAATATTCTGCTTCCCCTTAATGCGGGTGAAACCGGTGAGATAAACTTAACTGTTACCAAACACAATTATATTCCTCATTTGGGAACTATTAACATTATTCAGCAGCAGCAATTTGTAAATGTAAGTGAGATAATTATTGATGACGACAATTCAGGTTCTTCCTCCGGTAACGGAGATGGTTTAATCAATCCGGGAGAAGACATAGAACTCGCTATCCTGCTGGAAAACTCAGGATATTCTGATCTATCAGGAATTTCTGCAACACTTTATTCCAACAGTGAATTGATCGTTTTAAACGATAATTTCGTGGAATATGGAGATATAGCTGCCGGCATGTCTGCTGCTTCTCCCGATGCTTTTGATCTTCATATTTCTGAAACTGCCATAGGCGGAAGTACATTTCTGCTTGATCTGATCATTTCGGACCAGGACAGGAATCAGTGGCATGATATAATTCCCCTGCAGATAGCGGGCGTGATATTGACCCCCCTCAGTTATGAAGTATTCGATTCCGGCAATAACATCATCGAGCCCGGTGAAACCGGACAGATCAGTTTTTCCATATCCAATCTTGGCAGTATCCCCGCTGAAGAGATCTACGGCACTTTGAGCTGTGACAATTATCACATCGATATTCTGGACGACCAGGGCTATTTCGGGGTAATTCTGCCTGAAGAGATTGTTTCCAATAACACGGACAGATTTGAGCTGACTGTAAGCACTCATGTACTTGCGGGAACTCAAATCCCCCTGCAGCTGCAGCTTTATAATTCCCTGGGATTTTCCCAGACAATTTTCTTTCAGCTGGAGATCGGAGAAGTAACAGTAAATGATCCTCTGGGTCCCGATACCTTTGGTTATTATTGTTATGATGACGAAGATAATTCCATTAATGCACCCCTGTATAACTGGATTGAAATATCGCCGGCACTGGGCGGACCTGGAACTGAAATTGTGATGAATGATTACGGTGATATGGGTGATGTTCATAATATTGATCTGCCTTTCATCCTGAGATTTTATGATGAAGATTACAGCACTGCCAGTATCAGCAGTAACGGCTGGATCTGCCCGGGATTTACGCAGAATGAATCCTTCATGAACTGGAGCATTCCGGGACCGCTGGGTCCTTCCCCCCTGATTGCACCTTTCTGGGATGACTTGATTGCCACTTCCGGAGATGTATCCTATTATTATGATCAATCCAATCATCTGTTCATAATTGAATGGAATAACCTGCAGAATCAATACAATTACGCTGAAGAGACTTTTCAAGTAATCATCTACGATAATGTATATTATCCCACTTCCAATCATAATAATGAATTGCTGTTCCAATATAAAGTGGTCAACAATGTTGATCAGGGACAGTATAGCGGATTCTGGTTCGAACATGGTCAATTCGCCACAGTAGGTCTGGAAGATCATACAGCATCTGTCGGACTGGAATATACTTTTGATAATTCTTATCCAACTGCTGCCAAACCGCTTGAGAACGAGACCGCCCTGCGCTTTACAGGTCCACCCATTTATCAGGATGAACCCTATTTGCAGATTGGCGGTCTGACAATTGTTGATGAGAATGAAAATGGAGCCATTGAATACGGTGAATCCGTGGATCTTTTTATCAGTTTGAACAATCTTGGCAATAATTCGGCTAATGACGTTTCAGCTGTGTTAAATATTGAAGATGAATACATTGCCGTTATAAATAATACAGCTTCTTACCAGGAAGTTCCCGGAGGTGGACAGACCCAAAATCAAACACCCTTCTCCTTCCAGGTGGCAAATAATTCTCCTAACGGACACATTGTTCAAGCCGATCTTCTGGTAACAAGTGCAGAAAATGACTGGGAGTTGCACTTCACATTAATTCTGCAGGCACCCCAAATTGTATATTCTTCCCAGCTGATCAACGACGGAAACAATAACATTCTGGATCCGGGAGAGACTACAGATGTTATCGTAAGCTTGGAAAATATTGGAGATGCTGCAGCATATAATGGATTAATCCATATTTCAACAACTGATGAAAATATCATGATAAATGATAATGATTTCGAGGTCAGTCTGTTTAATCCCGGTGCTTCCCTCTCAGCAATCTTCAATGTTACTGCAGCCGATAGTGCCGAGATCGGACATCTTTGTGAAATTGACTGGAGAATAAATTGTGACCAGGATTACATGGAGGAAGGCGAGTTCAATATTGTGATCGCCCTGATACCGGTTTACCTGGAAGAGCATTTTGAGCTGTTCCCGCCAACTGGCTGGTCAACATCTCCCAATTCCAACTGGTCTCAAGGCAGCTGGAATCAAGCCGGAGGTACTGCACCGGAAGCACAGTTCGACTGGTATCCTCAAAATACAGGTGACCAGAGATTGATCTCGCTGCCGGTAAGCACGCTCGGTTCCTTTTCGCTGGAACTCGAATTCAAACATTCAGTCAGCCACTTCTCCGGAAATTATGATCTTCATATTCAAACCAGCAGTGATGGTGTTAACTGGACTAACGCTCATACTTTTCCAGCAGGCAATATCAGCCCCACTACTGAAAATATTACCCTTTCTACAGCAGATGTAGGTACAGAAGATTTCCAGTTTGCCTTCTGCTTCAGCGGAAATTCCTACAATATCAATAACTGGTGGATTGATGATGTTATTCTCACTAACACAGAAAGCAGCCCCTTTGGTTATCTGGCAGGGAATGTTACACTCACCGGAGGCTCAGGTGCACTTGATCAGGTTGCCATAACCGCCGGAGATTTTACCATTCATCCCGATAATGAGGGAGAATATACCCTTCCCCTGCCAGCCGGAATCTACGACGTCCATGCCCAGCTTGCCGGATACGGAACAATCTATGAATATAATGTGGTCATCGAGCAGCTTCTGATTTCTACCTTGAATTTTGACCTGCAATATCTTACACCTCCTTCTGACCTGCAGGCTGAAGTTATTGAAAATGACGTAAATCTGGCTTGGGAGATATCTCAATTCCTTCCTGAACAGAAAATAGAAAGCACTAAGGTTACACAGGTTTCCAAAAATACCAATGATGATCGAACCAGGGATCTGACAGGATTCAATATCTACAGAGATGAAGAGATCATTTATGAGATTGTTGATCCCGAAGAACTCTACTATATTGACCGGCAGCTCCCTAATGGTGAATACTGCTATTACATTACTGCTTTGTATGAAGAAGAAGAATCGGAACCTTCCAATCAGGAAACAGTGGTAATTGACTTTAACCAGTTGGAAGAAAACCAGATCCCGTTGCAGACAGAACTTACCGGAAATTACCCCAACCCTTTTAATCCTTCCACCATTATCAGTTACCAGCTTTCTGAAAACTGCCTGGTTAAACTGGAAATATTCAATTTGAAAGGGCAATGTGTGAAGACTCTTATCAATAATAACACTGCAGCAGGATGTTATGATGTGGAATGGGATGGCACAGACAACAATCAGATACCGGTTACATCGGGAATTTATTTCTATAAGTTGGAAGCTGGAGAAATTTATTCCGTAAAAAAAATGCTGCTGTTAAAATAGTGACAAATGTCCCCCCAGTTGTATTATATTATCATAGTACAGCTA
>LKUH01000045.1 GCA_001412425.1 Candidatus Cloacimonas sp. SDB | reverse complement strand
CAGGGGATTCGTTCAGCGAACGAATCCAACTGAAACTAAGAAAAGTAAAACCAAAGCTTAGCCTTAAAGCGATCATGAACACGTTAAGACCCTGGTGCAGAGTTAAGGGTAGCCCAAAAGGTTTTTAAAACAAAAAACTAGGCAATAAACTTTCTGACTTTATGAAGCTCAATATCTAAAGACTCAGAAAATTTCTCAAAATCTTTATCAATTGTAAAAATAGATAACTCATTGTTGAAAGCGGCTGAACAAATCAGAAAATCAATGTGGGATCCCTGAACTCCTTTTTTACGACAAATATTGAAAAACTCAGATGCTTTTTCATAATCCACTGGATTTAAAGGAAAATCAATAAAAGCTCTAAGCTTAGTTCTCAACTTCTCAAATTGTTTAATACTAGAAATCCCAGATAGAATCTCCTGTCTGATTGGACCAATCATCACAACACGAGATTCCTGGATCAGCTCAGATAATTCTCTGACAATTGATCTCTCAGAATCAGAAAGATCTGAGGATTTTCTCCGAAAAGCTAAGGACCAAACTGAAGTATCAACTAAAACTCTCATGAGCGAACTCGACTTTTCTTATAATCATAGTCTTTGTCATACTCGATTTTACCGAAAAGTTTTAAGATCTCAAGCTGCTTATGTCGCTGGATAAACTCAGAAAGAGCTGTATTAACAGTATCCCTTTTTGTTTTAAATCCACCGATTTTTTGAGCTTCAACTAACAATTTATCATCAAGTGCTAAATTAGTTGGCATAATCACCTCCTCAATTAATTACACAAGGCAATATACATTTATGTGTGTGAACGTCAATTTTATTTTGGGTTACCCCTAACGGCGACCTGGCGCAGGGCTCGTAACATTATATTTATCATAGTCTTACCTTATATTTAAGGCTCGAAACGACCAAAGCCCTGGCCAAGAGTGAGGCTTCAATTATTATAAAATTAAACTAAATAATTTGAAGGAGTTAATTAAGATCTTCTATGATTTTTTCTATAGTAATTGAAAGATCCGGGATTTTTGAAACGCAGACATCATAAACAATTTCAGCATCGATATCAAAATATTGATGGCTGATGATATCCCTCATTGCTTTTGCACCAATCCAGTCTATTTGAGGATATTTCTTAAGTAACGATTTATTTGTGATTTTATCAACTTGTTTTAAACCTTCTCCTAAAGCAATTAACTGCATACAAATCGAATCAAGTATAACAAGTCCGTTGGGAGAATCTGTAAAATCTGATACGGATTTTATTGATTTGAATCTATCTTGGATGGTTTTAGATGAGGTTAAAATCAAATTTAATAACTCAAGAGTTAGTTCTTTATCAAACATAAATAGCTTCTTTCTCAATCCGATTTTTTAAAAGTTTATTCATTTTGGATCTTAATCTTATTATATCAACTGAGATACCGAACATTTCCTCAAGATCATTTTTTATATTACCTAAAACAAATAAATCCGGTTTCTCCAATTCAACAACTATATCTAAATCACTTTTATCATCAGCTTCATTTCTAGCATAAGATCCAAAAATTCCGATTTTCGCTAAATGATAAATTTCAGAATTAGCTTTTTTATAATTTTGTAATTTGTTTATCAAATCATTACGTTCCATTTCAACCTCTTAAAATCTTAAAAAACATACTAAAATTACTTAATAAAAT
>LKUH01000044.1 GCA_001412425.1 Candidatus Cloacimonas sp. SDB | reverse complement strand
TTTTGAAAATTACAGATGAAAAAAAAAACAGATAATTATTTGTCAAGCCTTTGGCTATAGAACAGCTAATTATTAAATTCCCAATTAGAAATCTCTAATTTGAAATAACTATATAGTTTTATGCACTTATCCAGTTTTTGTTAAAGATCTTATATTCAAAGCTAAGTTCTGTCAGCTTTCAGAACTTCCAGAAATGCGTCTTGCGGAATACTTACAGAGCCAATCTCCTTCATCCTTTTTTTACCTTCTTTCTGCTTTTCCAGCAACTTTCTTTTTCTGGTTATATCACCGCCATAACATTTTGCTGTAACATTCTTTCTGAGAGCAGTTATTGTACTTCTGGCAATTATCTTAGATCCGATTGAAGCCTGCAGGGCGATTTTAAATAAATGACGAGGTATTACATCCTTCAACTTGTCTGTTACACTTTTACCCCAATGGTAGGATTTGTCTTCATGACAGATAAATGACATGGCATCAACTTTTTCACCATTTATCAGAATATCCACTTTTACAACATTTGAGACCCTGTTATCTTTAAAGCTGTAATCCAGTGAGGCATAACCTTTACTCACCGATTTCAATTTATCATAAAAATCAAAAATAATCTCGATCAAAGGCATTTCATAATGGATCGAAACTCTTTTTTCATCAATATACTGCATATCCTTCTGAATTCCTCTTCTCTCCTGAACCAGATTGATAATATTGCCGACAAATTCGGTCGGAACAATTATCTCAACATCCATAATGGGTTCCTGAATATGATCTATTAAAACTGGATCCGGCATATCGACCGGATTATAGATGATTTTTTTTTCACCATTATTAAGATTTATTATAAATTTTACACTTGGGGTTGTTGTTATTACTGGAACATTGTATTCTCTTAAAAGTCTTTCTTTAACAATTTCCAGATGCAACATCCCCAGGAAACCGCAACGAAAACCAAAACCAAGTGCCAAAGAACTTTCCGGTTCATAAGTTAAGGCTGAATCATTTAGTTTTAATTTGCCAAGGCTATCTCTTAAGTTCTCATGATCTTCTTTATCCAGAGGAAAAATACCGCTGTAAACCATGGGTTTGGGTTCTTTGAATCCGGGAAGAGCTTCCCGACAGGAATTTTCAACCGTTGTAATTGTGTCACCCACTCTGGCATCGGCAACTTCCTTAATATTTGCTACAATGTAACCAACCTCACCGGAACTTAATTCTCTGGTAATTATTTTTTCGAGGCCCAGATAACCTATCTCTTCAATATTGAATTTTTTTCCATTGGA
>LKUH01000043.1 GCA_001412425.1 Candidatus Cloacimonas sp. SDB | reverse complement strand
ATAACATGAAGCCCCTTTTTTAAGGCTTTCATTGCTTCTACGGCAGCATATTTACCCGGAATGGAGATCAGCGATAAATTAGCGTCGGGAAGCAGTTGCACTGCACTGGAAAAACTTTTGGGATTATAGTCTTCCGAATCGTCTGATCTAGATCTAAGCTGCAGAAAAAGTTCATCTACTTTTTCCAGGATGGCTGGAACCAGATTTTCTTTTTCGATCTGGAAAGCGATGAGCAGATCGGTGTCAGCTGAATCTCTGAATTCCGGCAGTAGAAGTCCGGCAGAATCAAGAATATCTTTGTTTTCTTTTGTTCCCATCACAACTGCTGAATCGATTACTCCTTCCAGTTGAGTGAGTTCTTTTGAGATGATCATTAAGCTTACGGAATCAAAATACTCACCTTTGCGGATGAATCCTTTTTTTTTCATTTTCACCTCTCTAGTTTACCAGGAAACTGGAATTACATAATAGCTCTTTTTTCTGCAGAGTCAAAATAAAGCCTGTCAGCATATCTGCTCCGGATGTTTCACCTTTCCTCAGGATGGCAGCAGTTTTCAGGGCTAATTCCTCATTATTTTCTGTTGTCAGTGCCAGGACCAACTGCTTAAAATCATTAAAAAAACTTCCTGCTGCAGCCAGAGTGATATAATTTCCTGATATTAAATTACCGGTCAGGGAATTTCTCAGTATGGTTTTTTTCAGTTCTGTCAGATCGAATCCTTGAGTTTGTAGCAGAAACAAACCATAAAGTATTCCGGTGATAAGGTCATCTCCGGAGGGCGTGAGACCGATACCTTTACCTTTTATCTGTTTGATCCCCGCGGCAACTTCACCAGCAAGAAATTTAAGAACTCCCTGCTGAAGGCTGTATTTCATTTTTCCCTGAAAGTTATTTTCAGGAACGTATAGCTGTTTATCCAGCAGATACTTCAAACTGGCTTCAGAACCATTTTCCAGCAGGTAATTCTGAATTAGATCAATTTTATTGATCAGACTGATAAATTGAGAAGGGTTTATGTGCAGATTGGAATTAAATTTCCGGGAATTTTTGAAAGAATATGATTTACAGTTGAGCATAATTTCATTTTTCCGGATCGGAATAATCTGAGTTCTCAACTCGGGAAGTTTTTCCAGAATAATGTTAACCGGACCGTTATTTTCCGATCTATCTGTAATTGTTACCAGTTTGTTACGGCAGGCAAGATTCAGATAATTTTTAAACCTGGAGTGAAGCTGATAATTGCCTTCTGTAATTCTATCTCCATAGCTGATAATTTTAATCATTTTCACCTGAATTAGATTCTTTTAACCAAGATTTATATCTCTCAGAAAATCACATCTAAATTTCAAATATGCATTAAGTTACCAATTTGTCAAACAATAATACAATATGACTAGAAAAACAGGATCTGGCAGATTTATTATTTGACATCTGGTCTTACTGATTTTTAGAGTTAGTTAAATTTTGAAATGCAGATTGTAAGGATGAATTATGAAAGACGAACAGCCAGCTTTAATTCTGATAGTGGATGATGAACCGCTGAATATTACCATAGCAGGTAAGGTACTGGAGAAAAAGGGTTATAGAATTATTTCCGCCAAGAATGGTTTTGAAGCTCTGGCTTTAGCAGAAGTCGAACTTCCGGATCTTATATTGTTGGATATTATGATGCCGGAAATGGACGGTTTTGAAGTTTGCGAAAAATTATCTGAAATAGATGCTGCCAAAGATATACCGGTGATTTTTCTGACAGCAGTTTCGGACCGGGAGAGCCTGATAAAAGCTTTTCGTAAAGGGGGAAGAGATTATGTAAGAAAGCCCTTTTATGCTGATGAATTACTGGCTCGGGTTCAAACTCATGTTAACTTAAAAAGGGCTTATGAAAAGCAGTTAAAGCTCATTAAAGATCTTTCTAAGGCGATCGAAGAAATCAAGCAGCTCTCAGGTCTGCTGCCGATCTGTTCTCACTGCAAGAAGATTCGGGACGATAAAGGCTACTGGCAGATAGTGGAAAAATATGTGTCTGAGCACAGCGAAGCTCAATTCAGTCATAGCATATGTCCTGACTGCATGCGTGAACATTATCCTAAAATAGCAGATAAGATTCTAAACAAAACGGAAAAAGAGCAGAAATAATAGGTTGATTGGAAATTAAAAAACCTGGTTAATTGTTAAATTATTACTAATTCCGAAAAAGTAAGAATATTTTATTCATCAACTGCAAATTTAAGTGTCCATTTAGTTCCCTGATTACTTTCATAAGAAATATTACCCCTGATCTGTTTCACCAGGTTTCTAACCAGTTCAATTCCATATCCTCCTGAGTTTTCGATGTCAAAATCAGGTTTTAAGCCAACTCCGTTATCCTGAATAGTTATGATAACCTGACTATCAATTTTTTGGGCTGACACTTTAATTGTTTTATCAGTTTTTTCATTAATAAAAGCATATTTCATAACATTGGAAAGTAATTCATTAACTATAATACAGACGGGGAAATTCAGATCAGCTGAAATTATTATATCAGCTATTTCAGTCTGGATATTTATGTCTGAACTTTCCGGAAATAGGTTGATTATGTCATTCACCAGCATGGGAAGATATTGTTGCAGGGAAGTCTGGCGGTAATTTTCCGAACGGTATAATTTATCATAGAGTATACGCATACTGCGTAAACGGCTGATAGCATCGTTAAAGACATTCCTGGTTTTTTCATCATCAGTAATATGACTTTCAATTTTGAACAGACTTTCAATATTCGCCATATTGTTTTTAATGCGATGATGCACTTCATGCAGAAGAATATCTTTTTCAGCCAGTAATTTACTTATTTTTTCTTCAGCCAGTTTCTGTTTTGTCATATTCAAACCTTCTGCGATCAGGCTATCAATTTTACCGTTTTTATCAGTAACTGGTCTAATCGAGAAATTCACAAAGATCTTTTGATTTTTTATACCTAAATGATCTGCTTCAAAGCGGACAGTTTCCCCTTTTTGCGCTTTTGTAATACTTTCCCTGAGTTTTTGTTTCAGATCTGGGGAATGTTCCCACCAGGGAGAATCCCAGAATTTCATTCCCTTCACTTCAGCTAATGATTTCCCGATAAAGGCAAGTGCCGATTCATTTACTGTTCTGATAATCCCGTCTGGTTCCAGGATGCCGATAAAGGTGGAAGGGTCATTCATTATTGCATTCATCTGCATTTTGCTGTCATTAAGTGCTTTCCGGGCTTTTTCTTTTGCAGTTTCATCGCTGAAGGAGACCAGCACGCGGGAATAATTTTTTCCATAACCGGGAACTGTATTCCAACGAATATGAATGTTCAGTTGTTCTCCATCGAAAGTCTGATAAAAGCCTCTGCCGGCATAATGTTTTTCATGATTTGCTATGCTGATAAGCTGTTCTTGAAAGGTTTCGGGAGTATTCTTTGTGAAAATTGCCGTGAGGTTTTGCTGAAACTTCTTTTTAGTTTTAGCCTTGAAGATGGAAACCGTAGTTTTATTAACATCCAGTATTTTAACTTTTGCAGCACAGAAAGCAATTTCTTCCTGATTATCAGTAAAATATTTAGGAAAGTTTTTTACACCCTTTTTCTTTTTTTCCTCAATATATTCATAAACACCAGAGAAATCAGCTTCCCAGATGGATATGGGGGCGGAATGAAACATGCTGATATATCTCTTTCTAATTTCATTTTCCCGCTTTTCGGATTCTATTCTTTTTGTTACATCACGTACAGCAACAATTCTGACTGTTTTCCCCTGCCATTTAACATTATTGGCTTCCAGTTCAGCACAAAATTTACTGCCATCTTTGCGTTTAGCAGTAACTTTATAGGGACTAGCTTTCTGCTTGATCATATTGGAAAAAATCCTGGTTTTATCTTTAAGGCTGGGAATATGATCAAGTAAATTTGCGCCGACAATTTCATCTCTTTGATATCCGGTTAATTTCAGAAATGAATCATTAGAATCAAGTACAATCCCACTTCTGTGAACAACCACACCTTCAAAGGTTGCCTGTGATAAGAATTTAAAGCGCTCCTCGCTTTCTGCCAGCGATTTTTCTGCCAATTTTCGTTCTGTAATATCTTCCACCGAAATAATTCCAGCAGGTTTACCTTTAAAGGTGGTAGATGCACCATTTAACCAAACCCATTTGTTTTCACCTGATTTTGTAATAATCTTAAATTCATAATTTTTCTGAGCTTTTATATCCTTTTGCCGTTTCATACCTAATGATTTTACTTTGTCCACATACTCAGGATGAACGAAATCCCAGAAATTCATTTTTAAGAGCTCTGACCGGGAAAAACCTGATATCTCTGTGGCAGATTTATTAACATAAACCCATTTATTATTCTGGTAAATCATGATAGCGGAGGGAGTTGTTTCCGACAAAATGCGAAATTTCTCTTCGCTTTCTTTCAGCTGTTCCGCCATATTTTTTTGCTGTGCTATATCCTGTTCCTCTGCAGCTATTTTCCTGGAATTTTCGGTTTCCAATGTTTTCATTCTGGCTTTTAGTTCAGCAATTTCCTGTAATAGCTGAGCTTTATTTTTTTGTTCTGAATTCATTTTTAAACCCTCGTATTAACTGAATTATCATTTATAATAATATCCCACCTCAATCCATTCTTAACCTTAAAGCCAACCGTACCCTTAAGCTGGTATTCAATAAGTGTAAACATGGTATTCAAGCCCATGGAGTTGTGTTCTCTCAGATTCAGATCTTCAGGAACACCTATTCCGTTATCCCTGATCGTGAGATGAATTTTGCCATCATTTTCTTTATTTAAAATGATGGTTATTTCACCTTTTTTATTATCAGGAAAGGCAAATTTATAAGCATTGGAGACCAATTCATTCAGAACCAGCCCCAGCGGGATAGCAGAATCTATATCTATTAAGACATCTTTCAGTTCCAAATTTACCGAAACATTTCCAGATTGTTTATTGTAACCCTGACTTATCTGCGGAAGGAGTTCTTCAATGTATTCTCGCAGATTGATGCGGGAAAGATCCTTGGACTGATAAAGTTTTTGATGGACCAGAGACATGGCGTTGATCCTGTTGGTAATTTCCTGAAAGGTATCCTTAATTAAATTCAGACAGTTTGATTTGACTGACTTTTCTTGCTCAAATTTGCGGGATTGCATATTCAACATGGAAGAGATCACCTGCATATTGTTTTTAGTCCGATGATATAGTTCCTGCAGCAGGGTATTTTTTTCCATCAGCTCTTTTCTGATCAGCTCTTCAGATTGAGTACGTTTGATAGCAATAGCAATTTCCTCAGATACAAAGGTCAGGATCTTAATATCTTCTTCCTTATAAAGATTGGGAGTATCATAACTTTGAACAGCAATTACCCCTATCACTTTATCTTCTATTTTCAGGGGAACACCCAGCCAAATTTCGGAGCGGGAACCGATCACTTCTATTTTTCCTTCTCTGGTCAATTTATCCATAAGCTGTTTCGAAGCCAGCAGAGGTTCACCTGTTTTTATAACATAAGCAGTAAGTGTTTTTCCGGCTGGAAAAACCTGGAAACCATCTTTTTCATCGACATCAAAAGGAAGAGAAATAGTCTGGGTATCTTCATCGTAGAGAGCGACATAGAAGTTAGTTGTATCAATCACTTTTCCCAGGTATTCTCTGATCCTGGTACACAGATCTGTTACGTTATTAGTCGTATTAAGCGCATCAGATATTTTATACAGTATTTCCTGTTTGATCTCCCCCAGCTTGCGTTTGTTAATATCTGAAATGAATCCTTCCAGGCTGACAAGGTTATTCTCAGAATCATAAATTCCCTGTCCCTGTTCCCAAACCCATTTTTCCTCCCGCGAGGCAGTGATGATGCGATAGGACATTTGAAAAGGTCTATTTTCCTGTAATCCTGCCTGTACCTCATTCCATACCATCTGCCTGTCTTCCGGATGGATAATATCTCCATAGGAAAGGTCAGCATTGTTGACAAGTGTTTCATTTTTATATCCTGTAAGCTGAAGGCAGCCTTCACTGATAAATTCCATGGTCCAGTCCGGATCATTTTTACAGCGATAAGCCATTCCCGGCAGATTACTCATCAGGGTTGACAACTGGCGCTGGCTTTCTTTCAGGGCGTTTTCCGCCTTTTTTCTTTCGGTAATATCACGAGCAAGTTCAAATCTTACCTGACGTCCATCGGGCCACTGGATCATTCTGTCTCTTATGTCGTAATCATGATCAGTAACTGGGTTATGGTATTCCCATTGATAGGATTTGTTCTTTAGCTGTTTGATAATCTTATTAGTGCAGAATTCACAGGGTTCATTAAGATGCTGAAATTCTTTATAACAGATATCACCTATCAGGTCTTTGCCAAAAGATTTTTTAGTAAACCTATTCACGAACAGAATCTCATAAGTATCCATATCTGTGACATAGATAACATCTTCCACATTATCAAACAGAGCCAGCATTTCATCGTGTTCTTTCTGCAGGTCAAACTTTGCTTTTCTAAGTTCCGAAATATCCAGAATTGTAGCAAAAATAAGCGGTTTCTTTCCGGTTCTTCTTTTAATCTTACCTGTAGCCCGAACGTAAAGAACTTTTTTATCTTTCCTGATGATCCTGTATTCTTTAGGCGGTAGTTTATCCTGTGTGGAATCAAGAGCATTATTGAGCCAGCGGGTTATTTCCGGCAGATCATCCGGATAATGAATATCTGCATTTAACCTGGCATAATTGAAAGTTTCGAACCTATCGTATCTCAACAGGTCATAAAGACCAGCTGAAAAGGAAATCTCGTCTTTTTCCAGATCCCAGATAAAATCTCCCATTCTGGCTAAGTGCTGAGCTTCGATCAGTCTTCCTTCACTTTCGCGCAGGTTCTGTTCAATTTTCAGACGTGCCTTAAGCTCTTTTTCCGACTGCAAAACCTTACGCTCCAGTTTACTGACAAGTCTTTCGTTATAGAGCTGAAGAATTTCTTTTTCCGGCAGGGCAGGTTGTGATCCATAATCGCTATTTTGGGAATCAGCCATCACTTCTGTAATTTTTTCCAGGAAAAATTGTGGTTGGCAGGGTTTAATGATAAAGCCGTCAGCACCTATTTTGGCCGCAAACTCTTCATCTTTAGCTTCGGTATAGGTGGCAGTATGAATTATAAAGGGTATAGAGTGCAACTCTTTATCTGTTTTAACCTTGTAGCATAATTGAAACCCGTCCATAACAGGCATAAAGATATCGCTGATAATGAGATCGATCTTATTTTTTTTCAATATTTCCAATGCTTTAAGACCGTTGCTGGCTTTAAGAACATTGTATCCGCTATGTTTAAGCAGGGTTTCCAGCATATAAAGATTTTCTTCGCGGTCATCAACTAACAGAATTGTCATATTTTATCCTCAGTTTATTTTTCAATATTTTTACCAGAATCATAATTGCTTATTCCACCCATTCCTGTGAAATAGCTTACAGGTTTAGACAATTAAAATGCAGCTAAAGATAATGATTTGATCTGGGTCAAGTAAATAATGATTTGAACAATAAAACGTTCAATCTATAATAGTAAATATATTAAAAAGTACAAACCCCGCTTTTCAAGCGGGGTTTGTAAGAGATTTGATAATTTTAAATGGTTCTATTCCTCAACTTATCCCAACTGCGCAGGGAAATTATCCAGCTAATTCTAACGACCGGCAGTAATTATTTCAGCAGGTCATCCAGTTTAGCATTAGGCAGGTATTTCTGATAGATCTGCTGAAAAGTTCCGTCTTTTTTCATACTATCCAGGGTGGACTGCCAGGAATTTACAACTTCAACAGGTGTATCTTTGGAAACAGCTATAAAAATATCGGTTTCACTTACTGAGTAAACCGGCTCCAGATCTGTCATGCTGTATCCTGAGTTTCGAACGATTTCCGGTATGGTAAGATCACTGAAAATCAGCAATTGTACATCACCATTCATAAGTTTTTTAACATTATCGATAGGATCTTTGCTGCTGACCAGATTTGTAAAACCTTCACCTTTAAGGTATTGCTCATTAAACCAGTCTGTTGTAGTGGCGATAGCGCTTACTTTTTTTGCTTCATCCAGGCTGTTTATAGTTATTCCAGAGCCTTTTTTCCTGTAGAGAATGGAGCTGTTCTTGCCAACCGGACCTACCCAGTGGAAGAAGTTTTCCCTCTCCGGAGTGCGGTCTGCACTGAAAAGAATTACATTGGGATGCAGCAATGCCATGTTATAAGCATTATTCCAATAGGTTAGATGAATATTGTCCTGAATATTCTGACGTGCAGCTATTTCTCTCACCATATCCGTTACAAAACCGGCGGGTTTTCCATCTTTCATGAAAGTTATGGGGGGATATTCTTCCGTCATCATCTGCAGAATACCGGGTGCGTTTACATCGGGCAACCACTTGGCATAAATTTCGGCAAAAGTACCATCCTGTTTCATCTCATTCAAATTTTTCTGCCATTCAGCCACCAGAGCGGACGGGATATCGTGGGAAAAAGCAATATAGACAAGATCAATCGAAAGTGTGAAGATCTTTTCCAGAGCATCCAGCTCTACTCCTATTTTTTGCAGAGAAGCTGGCAGAGCAGTATTGTTGCTGACGAATAATTGAGCTTCTCCGCTCAGAACTTTTTCCAGAGCAATTTCTTCGTTAGCATAACTTTCCAGATTGGTGAACCGTTCCTGCTCAAGTATCTCCTGAGTATAATAATCTTTCACTGTGGCAATTTTCTCAATTTTCCTGGCATCATCCAGGTTAGCTATTGTCAAACCGGCTCCCGGCAAAGCATAAAAGTTAGTGTTCAACTCTGCTAAAGGACCTACCCACTGAAATTTTTCTTTCCGCTCTGGAGTCATGGTAATGGAAAAGATAGCGGTATTGGGATTTTTCATTGCTGCGTTATAGCCTTCTTCCCAGGAAACCAGACTGATGTTCCCTGAAGTTCCGGTTCTGTGCATAAGTTCTCTGACAACTTCCGTTGCCAGACCAGTAACAATTCCATCCTGGCTGAAATTAAGGGGCGGATAATCTTCTGTGTAAATTTCCAGATCAACGGCTTCAGCCGCTTTTAAATTAGATAAAGTTGTAAATCCTGTTCCAAACAGGCATAATACCATTAACAAGCGCATAAATTTTCTCATGTTAGATCTCCTCATATCTTTTAATATCTTTTATAAAAACAGGAAATGTATAATTTGAGATAGAAGAAAGTTGTCAATAAGCATATTTTCTATCAGCCGGGGATATTAGTTTATGAACTGTAAAAAAAAAGCCCGGAAATTCTCCCGGGCTAAATCAAATATGTTACAAACTTAATTTTTAGCGACTACTTTGAAAAATTTCCTGTCTTCCAGAAACGGACAGGTCCAGATGGTCCCGGTAAAAGTCCCGGTCTCATCCAGTTCAAAACCTGAATAAGGATCATCCGAGGAAAAAACCAGATATTCAGTTGCTCCCGGAACAGGATTCCATTCCAGCTGAAGATAGTCTCCTATAATTGTAATTGTCAAATTCGTGGGAGGCAGCAGCATATCGGGAATAACTGAGACAATTACAGAATCAAAAGCAGTATCTCGTTCCTGCTGGTCATTTACTGTAAAAACAAGTTCTTCCCAGCCGGTCCAGTCCGTATCAGGTGTAAAAGTTACCTCTAATCCGGAGATATCGACACTGATATTCAGATTATTCTCTACAGATAAGATCAGGGGATCATCATCCTTATCATCAACATACTGCTCAAAATCAACCACAAGCGAATTATTCTGTTGCACATAGATCGTATCAGGAAGTGTAATGGTGGGAGGGTCATTTACATTTTTAACCTCTACCGCTACTAAATGTGTAGTCATTATATCATGACTATCAGTACATCTGCAGAGCAAAGTAGCGTTACCGAACCAATCCATGACAGGTTCAAGAGTCAATATTCCACTTTCCATGGAAGTATTAATATTAACTGTCGAGATAAGATGGGAGAAAG
>LKUH01000042.1 GCA_001412425.1 Candidatus Cloacimonas sp. SDB | reverse complement strand
GATTTCCTATAACAAAAGCACCCACATTCAGATTGAGAGAAAAGCGAGGAGAACGTGGCAGCTGCAAAACATTATGGGAAATTATCTTGAACAAAAATGGTTTTGTAAAACTATGACCTTGGAGGTTGAAAAATGAACAATTTAGACTTATGGAATATCGAAACAGAAAAGAAATTCTTCATTGAAGCATTGAAAAATTTCTCAACACCTGAACAGTTATTTTACAAATTCGGAGAAGAGTATTTTGCATATATTAAAAAAGGACAGCAAAATAACGGACAAACATTACAAAGCCGAAATTCGTTAATTGGGCAAATTACTGAAAAATGGAGTAAAGATTTATTAGTGCCGATAGCAAACGAACTTGAATTACATGCAGTAAATAGTGTAGTTTGTGAAGAAATTGGACTAACAAGACAATCTGATGCAGATATTGCATTTTGCACAACAAATTCAAAGTATCAAAAAGCAGAAAACATAAAACTCATTTTTGAAGTTAAGATGAGCATTGTTTCAAATTACAAATATTTAAATGAAACTAAATCTTTAGAATACATTGGAGATTACAAAACTCACAAAGGCAATCCATCAATTCTTCGTTCTGATTCAATGTTAAAAGCTATTGGCAAATCAATTAATATAAGAGTATCGGGCATTGATTCAACAAAAATTCCTATCATCATATTAGGTAACAGCCCAATAACAGATAGCTATAAAAAGAAAGTTGATTTTCTAAAAACTTCTGGTGTTATCCAAGGTTTCTTGTCACTATTCCCAAATCTAACTACAAGTAACTTTGTTTCACAAACTCCAGAAAAAGGATTTCAAACAATCTCAACATATACACAACTTAAAACTATTTTATTCGAAATTGTTAAATCTGATATGAATTATTTTTCTTCTATGATTTCAAAACCAAAACTCGGACAAATTATATCAATTGCCAATAATGAAGCTACTAATATTAAAAAAGCTGAGAAGTTTTTAGAATTAATAAGGACTTGAATCATGGGAAGAAATGGAACAAAAACAAGTGCATTTGGTGTTTCAGGTAGAAGTAATCACGATTCTTCAGTTTTTTATAATTCGAAATTATATTCTGATAATACAATTACTAAAGTTAACAAAGAAGTAAATTCTTTTCCGAAAGAATACCTTAATCAAATAATTACAAAATCAGCAGAAAATATGAATGAAATACCTGATAATTCAATTCATTTAATGATAACTTCTCCACCTTACAATGTATCAAAAGAATATGATGATGATCTAAGTTTTTCCGAATATTTAGATTTACTACAAAAAGTTTTTACTGAAACATATCGGGTTTTAGTAAATGGTGGCAGAGTTTGTATCAATGTTGCCAATCTTGGGAGAAAACCTTATATTCCATTATCTGATTACATTTCAAAAATGATGATTGATATTGGCTATAATATGAGAGGAGAAATCATTTGGGATAAAGCTGGCAGTGCAAGTCCATCCTGTGCTTGGGGTAGTTGGCAATCAGCATCAAATCCTGTTTTACGAGACATTCATGAGTATATTTTAATTTTCTCAAAAGGCGAATATAAAAGAACAAGAAGTAAGCAAGAATTGCCAAATAAGACCAATTCAATCTCAAAAGAACAATTTATGGAATGGACAAAATCAATTTGGACAATGAATGCTGTATCAGCAAAAAAAATTGGTCATCCTGCTCCGTTTCCTGAAGAATTACCTTATAGACTAATACAGTTATATTCTTTCAAATCAGATATTATTTTAGATCCATTCATGGGTAGCGGTACCACTGCTATTGCAGCTGTTAAATCTAACAGATTTTATGTAGGTTATGATACAAGTAGTGAATATGTAAAACTTGCTGAGGAAAGGATTTCAAAATACACTGACCAGATAAGATTTGAGATATAATTTCCTCTAACATACGTGCCCACATCAAGCGTGTAGAAAAGCAAGATGAATCGTGGCGCAAACTAACCATTATACCCGTTATTATAATATTGACGTAAAATGAATTACTACTTTTGTTGATTTTGTGGCTCAATCGAGAAACAGAAATGGCTCAAAATGTCTAGTGTCTGAGCTGAATATAATAATTGCTTGAGCTTTAAAGGGAGTTCACGGATGTTAACGAATAGAGAACATGATATTATTGAATTCGTAAAAATAAAAGGAGAACTATCTTCAAAAGAGATTTTCGATGGAATTTCTCTGCCAATCAGTTATGCAACATTAAAAAGAATTCTAAAAAATTTAGTCTCAAAGAATTT
>LKUH01000041.1 GCA_001412425.1 Candidatus Cloacimonas sp. SDB | reverse complement strand
TTGTTAATCTTAAAATAGACTGGATGCCTGCCTTTGTAACAGGCGTCCAGTCTATTTTTTATTTTTGGATTGTGATATCAAGCAATTGCCGGGGAAGATTTTTTGAAATATCCACCACAGGCGGGTTAATAGTAACCTGTAGTGTCTGTTTCATTATCTCCTGGCCAGACGGACTCAGGATAAATTCCACTAATCTAACTGCCTCTTGCGGATGAGGTGCATTATCGGGAATTGTTATTCCATAGATAATGGGTAAAATATAATAATCCGGATTGACCGAAGCAAACCTCTTGAAGGCTAATTTGACTTTCATATTCTCGCAAAGTGTTTTATAACTATCTGAACTCAAATTAATCTCATCAGGAAACTCCAGAAAATTTACACCATGCTGCCGGGCAACGCTTTTATATTCAAAGGCATAATCAAGGTCACCTGACATGATGGGGAAAAGCAATTTGATGCTGGAATCCCTGATGGCCAGTCTTTCCGCTTCCAGTATTTCCGGGATAAGAATTGTACAGCCATTGCTGTCTTCTTCCACTTTTATTGGATAGGAAAATCTTCCGGTAATATCAGGCAAAATATCTGCTTCATCGTAAAATATTTCTGCTAACTTCATAGCCATTAACGCCCGATAACCACAGGCATCAAATCTGGGATCAGAAATACCTACCTTCACATCCTCTCTGGATAGAATCTGGTACCAGTTGTCTTTATTAATCTCATCGGCATATTTGCTCTGTGAGGTATATGCTAATCCTAAGGAGTTTGTTCCGAATTGAATACACCAATTGGCATAAGGCTTTTCACTTTCTGGAATCATTGTTTTATACATCAACTTTGATATTAGCGAATAATCAGCCACTGCAACAATATCGGCAATAGGTTCTCCCGAAAAAGCCGGTAATTCGATCACATGTCGAATAACCTGAATACTGCCATGACCTTCGATCAGGACATCAATGTCAGGATTTTCTGCCTCAAAAGTCTCTTCAATTGCTCCAAATGGAACTAACAGGCTACCGGCTAATTGAATCTTGACAGTAGTTTTCTCCTGGCTATATCCGGTAAGCACCAAGCTGGCTATTAAAAAGAATAATATAGTTCCCGGTACAGCTTTTCTCAATAATTTTATTACCATAATTTACTCCTGTTAAAGATAAGGCTTTTCTCAAATTCCTACTACGGGAAAATCACTTTGATTTCTTTGATTTGTCCTACCTTTTCTTTCCCTGTTAAACCTTCGCCAGCCAGCCTTAATGGCCAGTAATCTTCAGGCAAAGATTCTCCGTTTAACTTGTAAGCTACAATAATGTTATTTCTACGGGCAATAGAAGACATAGGCAGTGTTGCACTAAAGCCATCCTCAGCAATTATCTCTACTTCATATCCATCTTTAACCAATGAATCATTGAAGGCTTTATCTTCATGGGGGTTATCATCATCCACACGTCCAACCAACAACCAAAGTGGGATACCCTCCCACTCTCTACCTTTATCATCAACATATTTTGTACCATGACAACCTTCGGCTGCTCCTGATTCAAATGTAGCCCGGTCGATATCCTCATTTATGGCACCTTTTAAATGCAAAACCCAGTCTTTTGGCGCAGGAACCAGTTCAATATTTTCAACCCATTTACTCCACCAGTGACCATCAGTTACCTGGTTCTTCTCACTGAGGATAGCCAGTCTTAGAGGTCCTCCCAGTTCAAAGGTCATCTCGTTTCCGTCAGTCTGATAGGCCAAGATCATCTGCAGGTCCTCATGGGGAACCTCGTTTTGAGAAACTGGATCATAAGTGATAAAATCATTTTCCATTACCTGTTTATAGCTGAAAGTCATGGCATAGCCATCTCTTGAGATAATCTTAACAGCTGTATCAGGGTTAAGCCCCCCAACCATATCACATAAATCGATAACAGAAACTCCTTTTAATTCAAAAGGTCCTTCTATAGCACCGGTGCTACGCATTCTTCCGCCCCAACCTTCTAAGGCTGGCAAATCTTTAATCTCTTTCATCGACAACGTTTTTGCTGTATCACCAGAGGTTATTTTCAGTGCAATATCCTCCTGTACTGCTAAAACACTATTTATCGTTAACAATAGACTAAATACTACAAAAAATATTACTGTTTTAAATTTATTAATCTTCAACTTGTTTCCTCCTTATTATTAATTTGGTTGAAAAATCTGATTGCTTATTTTTT
>LKUH01000040.1 GCA_001412425.1 Candidatus Cloacimonas sp. SDB | reverse complement strand
GATGTAGATTCCGGTAAAGCAATGAATATCCTTACTCCCAACAATACTTCACTTTTCATCGATGAAGTGATCGGATCCAAACCATCTGATACACTGGCGGATGTGTCTGTTATTCCGCTTCTGAAAGATGAGAAGATCGATGTTGGTCTTGTGGAAGACCTGATCTTCAAAAACAGTCTGGATGGAGCTCTTACAGCACAGGATGTGGGAACTGCAGATCTGGATTGCCCGACTGGTATCCTCAATGCCGAGTTTACTCTCGGACGTGATGTGGTTGAATTCTACAAAGACAAGTATGGCGAAGATGCCTTTGGAGCTTATGTAGAACAGCACATTGCCAAGAAAGCTGAAAAAGCAATCAGATTGCTTCTGTTCAGAGGTGACAGAGCATCTGCAACTGCCAAACTGAAAGCGCTTAACGGTGTGATCAAACTGGCTACCGATGGAACCGACATCACAGATATCAGTCCAACCACTTATGAGCAGTGGACAGAGAGATTTGAGCAGACTCTGCTTCTCTTTTCTGATGAGATGTTGGAAGAGCAGGAAAACTTCAAAATCTATGTTTCTCATAAAGACCTGATCCGCATCAGAACTGAGCTGGGACAGAGAGAAACTAACAAAGGCGATAAACTGCTGCTGGAAGGTGGCAAAGTATCATTCTCCGGAATCCCTGTAAAAGCCAGACTCATGCCTGATAACTACATAGTAGCAGGACTAACCAAATTCATAATTATCGGCTATCGTACAGATGCCGAACTGAAAGTAGAACATCACGGTTCTGACTGGAAGTACCATTGGTATATCAGGATCAGACCGGGCATAACCTATGTTCCCAATTTCGTGAAAATATTCCATCTCACTGATGTCTAATAAAACAAGGAGGTAAAACATGTGGAAATGGATACTGAAACAAGCTGTTAAAGCATTGGCAGAGCCGATTGTCGATGCGATCATTGCTGCGCTGGAAAACTTGGCTGCTAAAACCAGCAACACCATCGATGATGCTTTTGTTGAAAAGTTCAAAGAGTTCAAAGAAGCCATTGTCGGCTGGATTCTTTCTCATTGA
>LKUH01000039.1 GCA_001412425.1 Candidatus Cloacimonas sp. SDB | reverse complement strand
ACTGTCAAATATACCAATTTTTGTTTTTTTTATATTATTACGCAATATTTATTCCTTCAATTTAAAAATTAGATATCTTTCAGTATCTGAAGATCTGAGAAGTTTTAAAGCCATCCGCTGCACTGCTGATAATTCCTCCGGCATAACCGGAGCCTTCACCTATAGGGTAAAGGTTGTCAGCTGCAATAGAATGAAATTTGCTGTTATCCCGTACAATTCTTACCGGAGAAGAAGTTCTGGTTTCGGGAGCGACAAGAATACCGTTCTGGATAAATCCGGGAATTTTATGGTTAAAATGATTTAATCCCGATTTCAGGTAGGCTGAAATTTGACCGGGAAATAATTTATTTATGTCAATTGAGTTTACGCCGGGCCTATAGCTGGTGGTTAGAGTAGGTAAACTTCTAATTCCATTGCAGAAATCCTTAGCAGATTGAATTGGAGCAAAGTAGGGGAAATCCGGGTTGAAAGAATTCTGTTCAATTTTTCTCTGGAATTCTATACCGGCTAAGGCATTTTTTCCGAAATCAGTTTCATTTACAGAAACAACAATTGCACTGTTGGCAAAGTTGTTACTGCGCTTGTTATAACTCATACCATTTACAACCAGATGATCTTTCTCAGTACAGGTGCCAATCACAAACCCCCCGGGGCACATACAGAAACTGTAAACTCCTTTGTCCTTTATTTTAGAAGTTAATCTATAGGTCGCAGCTCCGGTCAACGACAGATCAGTGTTCTTACCATAGAGGGAATCATTGATAAACTGCTGAGGATGTTCAATTCTGACTCCTACGGCAAATGGTTTGGCCTTTACCGCTTTGATCTGGTTCAATAATTCAAATGTATCCCGAGCAGCATTTCCAACAGCCAGGATCAGAATTTCAGGTCTGAAGCTAGTTTCATTGATCTTAACTGCTGTGATCTTTCCACCTTCCACCACAATATTTTCCAGTTTATGATTCCAGTTAAAAATACTACCTTTAGATATGAGATAATTCCGAATATTTTTAATAATGATCTTTAATTTATCCGTTCCCAGATGGGGAAGAGCTTCGTATTTAATAGCTTCATCGGCTCCAAATTTGATGAGCAGTTCAAAAATTTTCTGGGAATAATAATCCCGGTTCCGGGAAGTTAATTTGCCATCGGAAAAAGTTCCGGCTCCTCCTTCTCCGAATTGAACGTTGCTGTTTTCATCCAGAAGACCTTTTTTCCAGAAGTCATTAACTTTTGCAGTCCTTTTTTCCAGGATATCCCCTCTATCAAAGATAACCGGTTTTAATCCTTTTTCAACCAGAGCCAGAGCAGCGAAAAGCCCTGCCGGTCCTGCTCCTATAATGAAGGGATTGATATCGTTCAGTTTAAGCTGTTCTGTTATGTAGGGCTGGGGTTTTTGGTAGGAAATTAGATCAGGATGTTTGCTGAAGGGCATTTCTTCGATCAAGAGTGTAAAATTATATTTCAAGTTATTCTTTTTTCGGGCATCCAGAGCTTTACGTAAAATCTCGATTCCCTGAATGGAACTTTGATCTAGCTTGAATTTTCTGGCAACTGCAGATCTCAAATCGTATTCTGGTGCTAAAGGAATTAACAGATTTTTTACTAAATACATAAAAATCCTTTTTAAATTTTCACTTCACCTGCAGTAACAAGTCTCTGATTTATTATTCTGTCAAGCCGCAAAGTGTAAATCTTCTTGACTTATAATAACCTGAGCAGATAAGAACAGCAAATTTAAAAGGAATAAGTATGAAATTAGTTGCTACTGACCTGGACAGAACTTTGCTGAATGATGATAATCTCCTTTCTGACCGTAATCTTAAAACTTTGAAATTGTTGCGGAAAAACGGATTGATTACGGTAATTGTAACAGGAAGAAATCTATATTCAGCTCATAAAGTGCTTGATTCAGATCTGCCAGTTGACTATTTAATCTTTTCTTCCGGCAGCGGAATTGTTGATTGGAAAAGTAAGGAGATCATTTATAAAAGATCATTAAATCCTGCAGAAGTAGAGGAATCTGTGAAAATATTGATGCGGCATCAGGCAGATTTCATGATCCACCAGGAAATTCCCAGAAATCATCTATTTGTTTATTATCAGAATGGATTTTATAATCAAGATTTTCTCAACAGGATAAAACTTTATAACGATCAGGCTGGGAATTGGAATGATGCTGTATTAAAGAAACCAGCTTCCCAGATTCTGGCCGTGATACCGAAAGCAGAGATGAATAAGTTCTTTGGACTGAGACAGGAACTGGATTTTGTGAAAGTTATAAGAACAACATCTCCCCTTGATCACAAAACTCTCTGGCTGGAGATTTTTCCGGAAAATGTTTCAAAAGGACATACTCTGAAGTGGTTAAGCCGTAAATTGAATATTCCCAGGAAGAATACCTGCAGTCTGGGAAATGATTATAACGATATAGATCTGCTGGAATGGACCAGGGTAAGCTATTTAGTGGCAAATGCTCCAGAAGAACTTAAAAGAAGCTATCCTCAGACCTTGTCAAACAATGAGGATGGATTTTCAGAATGGGTTGAGAAAGTAGTCCTAATTTAGGAAGGTGAAATGTTTGAATATCAGAAAACAGGAAGATTTTTTGCCCAGGTAGCGGGTAAAATGGAAGAGCTGGCAGCGGCGGAATTGCAGGAATTTGGTGTGAAAGAGATCACTCCGATCTATCGAGGTATATGGTTTACAACCGATCTGGAACATATCTACCGAATAAATTACCGCAGCAGATTGATATCACGAGTTCTAGCTCCCTTATTATCCTTCAATTGTCACAGTACGAAATATCTTTATGAAACTGCTGTTAAAATTGATTGGGAAGTTTTACTGAAAAAAGAACAGACTTTTGCGATTTTCGCCAACATTTCCAACAGCAAGATCAAACATTCAAAATATGCTGCTCTGGTATTAAAAGATGCAATAGCCGATCATTTTGCCAAATTATACGGAGAAAGACCTTCAGTGGATCGGGTTGAACCCGACCTCTGGATAAATCTTCATATCGAGAATGATAAAGCTACCATTTCCGCAGACACATCCGGAGGACCACTGCACAGAAGAGGCTACAGAGTTAAGTCTGTGGCAGCTCCAATGCAGGAAACTTTGGCTGCAGCCATTATCAGGCTTTCAGAATGGCAGGGTGAAAAACAACTGTGGGATCCTATGTGCGGCAGCGGTACTCTACTGTGTGAAGCATTGATGTTGTATTGCCGAATTCCTGCTGCCAACGAAAGAATTAGATTTGGATTTCAATACCTTCCGGACTATAATTCCCAAACCTGGCATAAAATAGAAAAAGACAGCATTAGATTGACCAGGGATCTTCCTCCCGATCTTATATACGGAAGCGATATCAATTCTCATTCTGTTTCCAGTACCAGACAGAATCTCAATACTTTTTCTTCCGGTAAGAATGTGAAAGTGGATGAAATAGATTTCAGAAATCATTCAGGTATGAAAGATACAGTGATCGTCACTAATCCGCCTTATGGTGTCAGATTGGGAGAAGAAGAAAAATTAAAAGAGTTGTATCGGCAATTTGGAGATTTTCTGAAAAATAAATGTCAGGGTTCAACAGCATATATATATTGCGGTAATAGAGAACTGATCGGGTCAATCGGTTTAAAACCGAGTTTTAGAATCCCTCTGGTAAACGGTGATCTGGATGGCAGATTGATTAAGATTGAAGTTTATTGATTAACGTAATTTATCCAGATTGATTTTTGCTTCCGGAACCATTGAGAAAAAACGTTCCAGATTTTCACAGACATATTCGGGACAGGCACCACAATTAACTACATTTCTATCAACTGCGCATTTTCTTATTTCACAGATATTGCAGTAGTTGAATAAAATTTCACCACTGGTTGTACATCCATGGCAAAAAATATCTTCCGGTTTGATATTTGTTTTATATTCTTCCGACCATATAGCGGCGATCTCTTGTCTTTTTTCCTCATCATCTTCTATTGTCGCCTGGTAGGCTCCACAGTCATTGCATTTTAATCCACAATATGCTAACATGATCAACCTCTCAATTCAAGTAAAAAAAACAGGAGGTTTGATCAAACCTCCTGTAAAGACAGAATTTTATTGGCGCTGAATGCCGATGTATTCAGCATCACTAAAGGCAAGGATTGGGAAGAAAATGAACCCAAGCAGTATCAATCCAATACCAAATCCAGTACCTTTACCAAAGGCTTTGGCAATATCCAGAAGGACAATAATGTTGATAATAACATTTACTCCTGGAATGAGCATAAGCAAAACCCACCAGCCCCTAAACCGCCACCTGCTTCCTCGTACATAAATACCTCCCTCAAATTAGATTGATGGGAAATGAGGCTTAATAGACAAAAGTTTGTTGCTAAAACATAGGCTAAGTATAAACAGGTAAATTATTTAAGTG
>LKUH01000038.1 GCA_001412425.1 Candidatus Cloacimonas sp. SDB | reverse complement strand
GGGAAGTTTTTTTAGTTCGATTCGACGTTGTTCTTTATTGGCAGAAAGAAAACCATAATAGAGAAATTTATCTGTCTGCAGTCCGCTTACCATAAGTGCGGTCATGAGTGATGAGGCACCGGGTATGGGAATTACTCGAATATTATTCTGATGACATTCATTAACCAGTTTGGAACCAGGATCAGCGAATAGAGGAGTACCGGCATCTGAGATGAGAACAGCAGTTTCATCCTTCATGCTCAGGCGTTGGATCAATTCACGTGTTTTATCTGTTTCATTGTGTTCATTAAGCAGTTCGAGAGGTTTCTGAGTACCGTAGGATTTCAGTAATTTACTGCCTACCTTGAATTCTTCACAAATAACAAAATCTGCCTCTTTCAGCACTTGCAAGGCTCGTAAAGTTATATCATCAGGATTTCCTATAGGTGTAGCAACAACAAACAGTTTACTTTTTGATGACATAGACAATTTCTCCCCGATAATTGGTGCGGATATATTTATAAATTCCCAAAACGATAAAAAGTAAAGTTAATATAATTGCCAGCAGATTAATTTTGTTAAGCACGAGCAGTTCTTCCAGCTCATATTTTAAAAGAATTTCATGATTTCCGGCAGGAACTACTACTCCCCGAAGAATATAATTCACAGGATACAGAGGTATGTTAGTGCCATCCAGATAAGCTTTCCAGCTGGAATTACCGGAATAAAATATTTCGCCAATCACCAGTAAGGAAGTTGAATCGTTGCTGGTAGAGATTCTGATCAGATCTGAATTAAGAGAATCAAATTTCACGATAGCATTAGAGGGTTTTTCCAGGTTATTTAAGGGAGTTTCAACCAGGGCATACTCAGCAGGATCAAAATCACGGCTGTTGAGTTGTTTTATGATATCTTTTTCATCTTCCCAATATTCTACCTTATCAACAAACCAGGCTCTGGGCAGGTAATTTATGTTTTTATAGATGATCAATTTCTGTTCCAGATCGTAAAAGGCGTATTCCAGATTATCGACATTGATCTTATCTTTTGAGATCAGATATTTAACATTCAGCATATTCAGAATATTCCAGTTAATCGGTACGCGATTTTGCAGCTCTGTATCCAGGCAGGATTTCAAAACCCGATTATATCGATACAATTCAAAATCATGGTTTCCCCCGATAGTCTGATTATGAAATCCCCAGCTGTTTTTATAGAATTCATTTCCCAAAGGATAGATTCTGAATGGTTCAGGATCCTGGTCAAAAAAATTATCCGAA
>LKUH01000037.1 GCA_001412425.1 Candidatus Cloacimonas sp. SDB | reverse complement strand
ATTCACCCTATCACAAAAAAGGTAAGATTAAGCCTTTTAATATTGATCATGAAAACAGGAAACCGGGGTTGGGAATGTTTAAGGCAGCTCAAATGAAATATGGAATAGACGTAAAAAATTCTTTCATGATCGGTGATAAATACAGTGACATTGAGTTTGGGAAAAAAGCGGGATTGAAAACAATTCTGGTTTTAACCGGAAATGGTGAAGCTGAATTCAGAGATAGAAGAAATGACTGGCAATATAAACCCGATATTATTGTAAAAGATCTTTCAGTTGCGGCAAATATTATTACTAAATATGGAGACAGACTGTGAAAAACATATCATTATTATTCTTAGTTGTTCTGGTATTACTTTCTTGTGGTGAGAGTACTACATCACCAAAACCTGCAATTGAGCAGCCTACAGGTTTGAATGCGGTACTGGTTTCCAGTACAGAAATTCAATTGATCTGGTTGGATAACAGTGCAACTGAAACGGGGTTTATAATTGAAAGAAAAAAGACTGGAGAGAATTACCTTACTATCGCAACAGTGGAAGCAGATATTACCAATTTTTCAGATAATTATCTAGAACCCAATACAGAATACACTTATCGTGTTGCAGCCTACCGTAATGGGGATCAGTCTGATTGGGATTATTCAAATTCAGTTTTAACTCCTCTGGATATACTGGCACCTTCAAATTTAAAATTTGATTATCTTTCTAATGAAAGAATTGATATTTCCTGGACGGACAACACTGATAACGAAAGCGGTTTCAGGGTTCAGCGCAAGACAGGAACTGCAGAGTTTACCGAGCTGGTATTTCTAACTGCTGATATTGAAGAATATTCCGATCTTGACATTGATCCGATAACGATCTATGCTTATAGAGTATCTGCTCAGTTAGAAGAAGGGCAAACTGACTGGAGCAATGAAATAGAAGTGATAACACCTCCAGAACTGGGTGAGATTGAATTCGGAATGGATGAAACCCTGGAGATCATGACCTGGAATGTGCAGAATTTTCCCAAGAATGATCTTATCACAGTCAGCTATATGGTTGAGATAATTCAAAATCTTGATATTGATATAATTGCACTCCAGGAGATTGAAAGTTATTCTTATTTTACAGAACTGTTAGATTACCTTGAAGGCTGGGATGGTTACAAAGCTAACAGTGCCTCTTATAACATTGATCTGGCATATATTTATAAAGTTGGGGTAATTGAAGTTGAAAATATTTACGAAATTTATACTGATGACTGGTATGCTTTTCCCCGGAGTCCCCTGGTAATGGAATTTTCCTATAATAATGAATCTTTAGTAGTTATAAATAACCACTTCAAAGCAAGTGGTGGAACTGAAAATGAATATCGCCGGCGGCAAGCTTCCCTGAAATTGGAGGAATATATTTCAGAAAATCTTGATGATGTTAAAGTGATAGTTGCTGGTGATCTTAATGATGAGATTCAGGAACCGGAAGAAGATAATGTTTTCTGGAATTTTATTGAACAGCCGGAACTTTATCAGTTTGCAGATATGGAAATTGCTTTGGGAACACATTATAACTGGTCTTATCCCACCTGGCCCAGTCACCTTGATCACATTTTGATCACGAATGAATTGTTTAATGAATTCGAAGCTGCTTTATCTGCAGTGCAGACCTTAAAGATTGATGATTATTTGATTAACGGCTGGAGCGAATATGATAACAATGTTTCGGATCACAGACCTGTAGCCCTGAGAATTAGTGTTGGCGAATAAATTTTAAAGGAGTAATAATGCAGAAAAGATATTTTTTGATATTATTATTAGTATTTAGTCTTAATTTAGTCGGACAGGAATTTGAAATTGATAAACCATTGATCCAATTGGATTCTTTAAGATTTGGTGAAGATGAGACTTTTGAAGTAATAAGCTGGAACATTCAGAATTTTCCTAAACATGAGCACACAGTAGAATTAAGTGCAGAAATAATTAATGCAATTTCTCCTGACATAATTGCTTTGCAGGAGATCCAAAGTCATTCAGCCTTTGTGGATTTAGTGATCAATTTGAATCTGCTGGACGAGATCAATGTCTGGGATGGCTATAGAGCATTTTCTGATGAGTGGGAGCTTGATCTGGCATATGTGTTCAAAAAAAATGTAATAGAAGTTATAAATATATTTGAAATTTATGAGGAAGAGGAATATGATTACGCTTTTCCCAGAAGACCTTTGGTCATGGAATTGATTTATAATGATGAAGAACTGGTAATAATTAACAATCATTTTAAAGCAATGCAGGGGAAGGAAAATGAGCTGAGGCGTAAAGAGGCTGTAAAAAATCTGAAAACCTATGTTGAATCAGAATATGACCTGGCAAATATAATAATAGTAGGGGATTTGAATGATCACTTAACCGATACGGGCAATGATAATGTCTTTTTGGAGATATTGGAAGATAATGAAAATTTCAAATTCGCTGATTTTGATGTTGCTGTCGATTCAACTGCGAATTGGTCTTATCCTTATTGGAAGTACCGGGGTCATATAGATCACATTATTATTTCAAATGAACTTTTTGACGAATTTGAACAGGAGGGTTCTTATTATAGAACAATTGTGATAGATAAATATATGGAAGGCGGGGAGGATAGAAGATATCAGACTGTTACAGATCACCGTCCCGTTGGCTTAAAACTGAAATTTAAATAGAACTTTTCGATATCACTTGACATAGCAGTATAATGAAAAAGTAAACTAGTATACATTGAAATTACAGGAGAAAATGGATGGAAAATTTAAGTGATCTGTTATTAATTAGAAGGCAGAAATTACAGAAAATAATTGATCTGGGAATTAATCCTTTTCCTAATCGCGTAAAAAGAACTCATACAATTACAGATTTGATAGAGCATAAGGAAGATTATTTAAAAAAAGCTGAAAAAGTAATTATTACTGGAAGGCTAATTGCCATGAGAAGACAGGGCAAGATAGGTTTTGCCAATCTGATGGATGAATCTGGAAAAATTCAGTTATATGTTAGAAAAGATGAATTGGGGGAAGAAAACTATGAACTGTTTAAATTACTCGATCTGGGTGATTTTCTTCAAGTTGCGGGCAGTTGCTTTTTAACTCAAAGAGGTGAGTATTCAGTAAAAGCTGAAAATATAAAAATACTGGGGAAAAATCTGCGACCCGTACCTACAGTCAAAGAGAAAATTGTAGCAGGTGAGAAGCAGAGATACGATGAATTTGCAGACATTGAATTAAGGTACCGAAAAAGATATCTGGATCTGCTTTTAAATCCTCAGATAAAGCAAAATTTTGTTTTACGGGCTCAGATTATCAGGGAGATCAGAAATTTTCTGGATAAAAGAGGTTTTCTGGAAGTAGATACGCCCATATTGCAACCGCTTTATGGCGGCGCATTTGCTAAACCCTTTGTCACTCATCACAATTCTTTGAACATAGATCTTTATTTGAGAATTGCAATCGAACTTTATTTAAAAAGACTGATTGTAGGCGGATTTGAAAAAGTATATGAAATTGGGAAAACTTTTAGAAATGAGGGTATGGACCGAAATCACAATCCGGAGTTTACTCTTCTGGAGCTGTATGAAGCATATGCGGATTATAATGATATCATGGATCTGACAGAAAATTTGATCAGAAGTACGGCAGAAAAAGTTTTAAATAAAAAAGTAATAAATTTTCAGGGTCAGGAAATAAATTTCAATGATCCCTGGAGAAGAGCTTCAATGTTGGATTTAATTGAGCAGGAAACTGGATTTGATGTTTCTGATTTCGATTTTGAGAGAATAAAAACTTTTTGTGATAAAAAGGGTATTGAAATTGAACCATCTGCAACTACGGGAAAATTAATTGAAGCCATATTTGAGCATTTTGTTGAGAAAAAGTTGATACAACCGACTTTTGTGACAGATTTTCCCAAGGATATTTCTCCTTTAGCCAAAGCTAATCCGGATAATCCCCAACTGGCGGAAAGATTTGAGTTATTCATCAATGGTGATGAGTTTGCTAATGCTTTTACAGAGTTGAATGATCCTATAGATCAGAGGCAGAGGCTGGAAGCTCAGGCAAAGTTAAGAGAACTGGGTGATGTGGAAGCCAGCGTTGTTGATGAGGATTTTCTGGAATCATTAGAGTATGGTATGCCGCCGACAGGAGGATTAGGAATAGGCATAGATCGTCTAATTATGCTTTTCACTGATAATACTTCCATAAAAGAAGTTATTCTGTTTCCCCAGATGAAGCCGGAAAAATGAGGTAATTTGTGAAAACGAGTAGTGATTATATTTTATTGGTTGATGATGAGATCGCTAATTTAAGGATCTTAGAAAGCTGTCTGGAAGATCATGGCTATCGGGTGAGCAGTGCTAAAAATGCTGATGAAGCAATAAAGGCTGTTTCGAAAATGAATTATAGCCTTATTTTGCTTGATATTGGAATGCCGGGAATGGATGGATTTGAATTATGTTCTCAATTAAAAAGTGATCCGGAAACCAGAGATATCCCGATAATTTTCATCACCGGTCATAAAGATTCACAAAGTGTTGCCAAAGGTTTGAATCTGGGAGCTTCCGATTATATCGGAAAGCCAATTAATGAGATTGAACTGTTAGCCCGGGTAAAAACGCACATCAGGCTGAAGGATTTTCAGGATAATCTGGGATATCTGGTTAAGCAGAAAACAAACGAGCTTCAAAAAGAAATTATACAGCGTAAAAAAACTGAAAAGGACCTGGAAAAAAGTAATCTAAAACTGCAAAAATTAATTCAGGACACTCTAAAATTATTAGCTTCAGTAGTTGAGATCAGAGATCCCTTTACTGCTGGTCATCAGCAGAATGTTACTAAATTAGCAACATTAATCGCTCAGGAATTGGATTTGGAGGAGAATGTATCTGATGCCATAAGAGTTGCTTCTACAATACATGATATCGGCAAGATAAGAGTACCAATTGAGATATTGAGCAAAAGCTGTAAACTACTGGATATAGAAATGGACATTATTAAAGCTCACCCGGTAACCGGATATGAACTTATAAAAAATATCGATTTTCCCTGGCCGATAGCAGAAATAGTCCTTCAGCATCATGAAAGACTGAATGGTTCAGGATATCCTAAAGGATTAAAATCGGATGAGATCCTGTATGAGGCAAAGGTTCTGGGAGTTGCAGATGTAATAGAGGCAATAACTTATCACAGACCTTACAGAGCCGGGTTGGGCATAAATAATGCTATTGAAGAAATTAAGAATAATAAGGGCATTTTATATGATCCTGAAATTGTTGAAGCTGCTCTGAAGATAATTGACCGGGTAGATTTTAAATTTTAGTGCTACACTAACTTCAAACCCGAAGGGTCTTTTTTTATGGAAAATAAGGGGTTAGATCAGGTCATTTTTGCCATAAATCGATTTCCCAGAAAATTATCTACTGCGGAAGGGAAATTTTTAAAAAGATCGTTTGAATTAATCTTAGATAAAACAGTAAAAGATATTGATGCAAAATCTCTCAGGTATTATTATAAAAAAGAAGTTAAAGGGATTACTTATTTACTGGCCGAAGAATATTTGTTTCGTGATAGAGAAACCCATTTAGATATCAATCATGCCATTACGGTGAATTACTATTTGAATAAGATAGCAGATTCAATATGAAATATTTTTTCATGGAGTCTGTAAGAAGAAAAATTGAATTGGATTAAGAATTTTATGTTTATTTTAAAGATCTCGATGAATTATCTGAAAGGAAGGAAGCGATTTTTTTTCAGATCGTCAAATATTCTCTCTCTGGCAGGTATTATTATCGGAGTATTTTCTCTATTAGTGGTTTCATCAGTAATGAATGGTTTTGATAGTGATATGAGATCCAGAATAATTGGTTCGAAATCTGAAATTAAGATTCATCAAAAAGATTTTAGTCCTTTCAGAAATTTCAAAGAATTAGTTGATAAAATCGCCAAAGTTGAAGGAGTTAGGTCTGTTGCTCCCGTTTGTGAAAATGAACTTATGTTCCAGAACAAAAATTATCTCGCTTCTTCGATAAGTCTCGGAGTAGATTATTCCGCTCATTCCGGCATAAATAATATTTTTGAAAAAATTATTATTGGAAATCCTGACAGCCTGGCTTTAAGCAACAATGGCCTCATAATAGGACTGGACCTTTCACTTTCACTAAGTGCTACTGTGGGTGAATATATTCAGGTTTATTCTGCGATGACAACTGAAGCTACACCCTTTGGGCTGCTGCCGCGTTCAAAAAAAATGAAAGTCATTGGGATTTTTATATCGGGATTACCGGAATATGACCGGTTGTATTCTTATATGTCGCTTGAGAATGGGCAATATTTTTCCAATTACAAAGAAGCAGTTTCTCATTTGGAAGTAAAAACTTATGATCCTAAAACATCTTATCGTGTGAGTAAAACACTTAAAGATCACCTGGGAGAACAATTTCTTGTTGAAGATTGGAGCCAATTTGAAGCAAATTTATTTAATGCGATAAAGATGGAGAAAGTGATAATATTTTTTGTTTTGATCTTAATGGTTATTTTAGCCTCATTTAATATGATCGGAAATTTCATTAAACTTGTTTATGAAAAGAAAGTTGAGATTGGAATACTAAAAGCCTTAGGAGCTTCGGACAGTCAGATCGTGAAAATATTCATGATAATTGGTACTATTATTGGGATAACCGGAGCAGCTGCAGGAACTTTTTTAGCCCTTATATTGCTGATCGCTCAAAAGACCTGGAATTTCATAAATATTCCATTAGCCGGATTTCCTTTACAGACATTACCAGTAGAATTAAGGGTCATAGACTTTATTTTAGTACCTTTGATTACGATACTGATTTGTTTTATCACAACTTTAAGACCATCACGGGCAACCTTGAAGATTGAACCGATAAAAATCATTCGAGATTAGGCTAATAAACCCTCAAAATATTTTCTAAAAAAAAATAAAATCGGACAAAACTAATTACTCAGATGAATTACATCAAATACTCAAAATATGAGATAATTCAAGCTTGACAATATCAGTAACTTTTTATAAGAGAAATAATTAAAATAAAACACGGGCAGATAAAATAATTACCTTTAAGTTATGTAATTGCTTGGATATTAAAGAGTTAGCGATTAATTACTAAATGTGGTTGTTAGTGGGAGATTTAATGAAATTAACAGATAATGCGCTTACGGTCTTAAAAAGAAGATATTTCAAAAAAGATAAAAAAGGTAAAGTTCTGGAAAACTGGGAAGATCTGGTAAAAAGAGTATCAAATAATATTGCAAAAGGTGATGTAGAAAAAAGTAAGCGTTATTTCAGGTTATTGGATTCAGGAAATTTTTTGCCTAATTCTCCTACCTTAATGAATGCGGGAAATGACCTGCAGCAGCTATCAGCCTGTTTTGTGCTGCCGGTAGAAGATAGTATGGAAAGCATTTTTGAATCGGTGAAAAATGCTGCCTTGATTCACAAGAGTGGTGGTGGAACGGGATTCAGTTTCAGTAAATTGAGACAATCTAACGCCAGAGTAAAAAGTACAAGTGGAGTATCCAGTGGGCCCATTACTTTTTTAAAGGTGTTCAATTCAGCCACTGATGCGGTTAAGCAAGGCGGAACCAGAAGAGGTGCCAACATGGCAATTCTGAATGTTGATCATCCTGATATTATGGAATTTATTACCTGTAAAGAGGATACCAGCGAATTGACCAATTTCAATATCAGTGTAGGTATAACCGCAGAATTTATGAATGCTTTCTACGAAGATGATGAATATGAACTGACCGAACCCCATACGGGCAAAATAATTAAAAAATTAAGAGCCAGAGATGTATTCAGTCTGATTGTTGAAATGGCTCATAAGAATGGTGAGCCCGGAGTAATTTTTCTGGATCGCATAAATGAATATAACCCCACACCTCATATTGGTAAGATTGAATCGACAAACCCTTGTGGAGAGCAGCCACTATTATCTCATGAAGCCTGTAATCTTGGTTCAATAAATCTGGCTGGCATGGTTAAACAGGGAGAAATTGATTATAAGTTGTTGGAAGAAACGGTGAGAGAAAGTGTTGATTTTTTGAACGATGTGATCGACAGATCAAAATTTCCCCTTGAGATGATAGATAAAATGGTGAAAGGCAACCGTAAAATTGGTTTAGGTATTATGGGTTGGGCTGATCTGCTTTTTCTTCTTAACATACCTTACAGCAGTGATGAAGCAATTGATTTAGCCAGCAGCCTGATGGAATTCATTGATTTTACTTCCAAAAAAAGGTCAATGGAACTGGCTCAGGCTCAGGGAGCCTTTCCTAATTTTAAAGGAAGTATATATGAAAAAAGCGAATTAAAAAGGAAAAAATTGAATTTGAACTGGGATGCGCTGGGTGTTGCTATCAGTGAAAACGGAATTCGAAATGCAACTACAACAACCATTGCGCCTACAGGTACCATAAGTATGATTATGGATACTTCCAGCGGAATAGAACCGCAATTCTCACTGGTTTATGTGAAACAGGTTATGGATGGTGATCAATTATTATATGTAAATCCCCATTTTGAAAAAGCGCTAAAAGAGGCTGGTATATATTCGGAAGATCTGATGAAGAAGATCTCGGATGCAGGAAGTATCCAGCAGATGGAAGAAATTCCGGAAAGAATTAGAAAAGTATTCGTTACTTCACATGATATAAGTCCCGAGTGGCACATAAGGATGCAGGCAGCTTTTCAGCAATATACAGATAATGCAGTATCAAAAACGATAAATTTTACCCGGGAAGCAACGCCTGAAAATATTAAAACAGCCTATGAGATGGCATATCAATCTGGCTGCAAAGGGGTGACTGTCTACAGGGATGGCAGCCGGGAAAATCAGGTATTAAACATTGGCAGTAAAATAAAAAAAAGTATGAATGGAACCAGGATTTCTCCCAGGAAGCGACCGGTAATAACGCAAGGAACAACGCAGAAAATCGAAACAGGTTGCGGGAATATGTATATTACGATAAATTCAGATAAGAATGGAGCCTGTGAAGTGTTTACCCAGATAGGTAAAGTGGGGGGGTGTGCTTCGGCTCAACTGGAAGCAATTGCCAGATTAACTTCCTTATGTTTACGTTCCAACGTAAAATTATCTTCCATTATAAAACAATTGAGCGGGATACGATGTCCTTCTCCGATGTGGAGTAAGGGTGAAATGATCACATCCTGTGCAGATGGTGTAGCAAAATCTTTGAAGACTTTCATGGAAATGAGTAAAAATGCAGATAATAGCCTGGAAGAGATCAACATTAAGGCTGATGATGCAGATAAAATTCCCTCTGGAAAGTTAAGCGGATTATGTCCGGATTGTGGTAGTACAATTGAGCACAGTGAGGGTTGTATGAAGTGTAATAATTGTGGCTGGACTAAATGTTAAGAATGTGAAAGAATTTTTTTTATTGAATAAAGAAGCTCATAAACAGTGAATTTTTGCCTTAAACATAAGATTGAGCAAATATTTCTAACTTGACACTAGTGCTAAAGCTTTATATTTTAACAAATAATAAAAATTTCCAAGTTTAATAAAATACAATACTGAATCGCATAAATTACTGGAAATTATGCATTTATCGCAGTCTTTAGAGATGAAATAGATTATTTTTTATATATACGAGAGGAATATGTTTAAATTTATTAAAAAACGTGATAATACAATTCTACCTTTTGAATCCGAAAAAATTACCAGTGCTATTCTTAATGCCGGTAAGGCAACGGAAGAATTTGATTACAAAGTAGCTAAAAATTTAACATTACATGTATTAAATCTGGCTCAGCAGTCAATCAAGAGAGATGTACCTGCTGTTGAAGAGATCCAGGACATTGTGGAGGAGGTATTATTGTCTTCTCCTTTCAAGAAATCTGCTAAGGCCTATATTTTATATCGTGACCAGCATAACAAGATCAGAGAGATTGTTTCCAATGCGGAAATAAATCTGATTGATAAATATCTGGAGAAATTAGACTGGCAGGTGAAAGAGAATAGTAATATGGCTTATTCCCTGCAGGGTTTGAACAATTATATTGCATCTGAAGTTAGTAAGATATACTGGTTAAATAAAATCTATCCGCCTGAGATCAAGGACCTGCATATCGGTGGTGATTTTCATGTTCATGATCTTGGTTTAATTTCTGTTTATTGTGTAGGCTGGGATCTAAAAGACCTTTTAATGATAGGTTTCAAGGGAGCTCGAGGCAAAATAGAAAGTGGTCCTGCTAAACATTTTCGTAGTATTCTGGGGCAGATCGTTAATTTTTTTTATACTCTTCAGGGAGAAGCGGCTGGAGCACAGGCTTTTTCAAATTTCGATACTTTACTGGCGCCCTTTATCCGTTTTGACAAGTTAAATTATAAAGAAGTTAAACAGGCATTACAGGAATTCATTTTTAATGTGAATGTGCCGACAAGAGTTGGATTTCAAACACCTTTCACAAATATTACTATGGATCTGGTTGTGCCCAAGATATATGTAGATTCTCCGGTAGTGGTCGGAGGAGATCTGCAGAAAGAAACTTACGGTGATTTTCAGGAAGAAATGAACATACTGAACCGGGCATTTCTAGAAGTAATGAGTGAGGGGGATGCCAAAGGAAGAGTATTTACATTTCCGATTCCAACCTATAATATAACCAAGGATTTTGATTGGAACAACCCGGTTTTGAAAGATCTCTGGGAAGCCACGGCTAAATACGGCATACCTTATTTTTCTAATTTTGTTAATTCCGATCTCAATCCGGATGATGCCCGATCGATGTGCTGTCGTTTGAGATTGGATACCAGAAAACTGGAAGCTCGGGGTGGAGGTTTATTTGGGGCAAATCCACTAACAGGTTCAATTGGAGTGGTCACGATAAATCTACCCAGGATTGCATATCTTTCCCAGACGGAAGATGAATTTATTTCCAGGCTGGAATTTTTAATGGAAAAAGCCAAGAACAGTCTGGAGATCAAAAGAAAAGTTCTGGAAAAATTAACTGACAATAATTTATATCCTTATACGAGGTATTATTTACGAGATATAAAAAAGCGATTTGATCAATACTGGAAAAATCATTTTTCCACGATCGGTCTGATCGGGATGAATGAAGCCTGCAAAAATTTGCTGAATTGTGAAATTGTTTCTTTAGAAGGTCAGGATTTTGCTGTACGGATTCTTAATCATATGCGTGAAGTTCTGGTAAAATATCAGCAGGAGACGGGAAATAATTACAATCTGGAAGCTACTCCAGCAGAGGGCACAACCTACAGGCTGGCAAGGCTAGATAAAGCAAAATATCATGATATAATTGTAGCCAATGATGGTGATAAGCCATTTTATACCAATTCAACCCATTTACCGGTGAATTTTACTGACGATATTTTTGAAACTCTGGACTTGCAGGATAACATTCAAACCAAATATACAGGTGGTACTGTACTGCATCTGTTTGCAGGGGAAAGAGCTATTCATTCTGAGAGTATTAAAAATCTGGTAAATAAAATCTGCAGTAATTACAAACTACCCTATTTCACTTTTTCACCTACCTTCAGTGTATGTAAAACCCACGGCTACATAGACGGCGAACATTATACTTGTCCTCATTGCAATAAGGAGTGTGAAGTTTATTCCAGAGTAGTTGGTTATTTACGTCCGGTACAGCAATGGAATGACGGGAAAAAAGCTGAATTTGATATGCGAAAGACGTTTAAATTAGTAGAATGACAGATATTTTTGTACAGGATATGTCATGAAAATCGGAGCTTTACAGAAATTTTCCATGATCGATTACGAAGGCAAATTAAGTGCCATAGTATTTACTCAAGGTTGTAATTTCCGCTGTCCTTACTGTCATAACCCCGAATTAGTTAAACCGGAAAAATATCAGACTCCTGTGCCGATGGAAATAGTATTTTCTTTTTTAGAAAATCGCATTGGTCTACTGGATGCTGTAGTGATAACTGGTGGTGAGCCGACACTTCATCGTGATCTTCATGTTTTCATTAAAAGGATAAAGGATCTCGGATTTTTAGTCAAACTGGACACAAACGGGACAAATCCAGATGTACTGGAGCATTTAGTTAAAAATGATTTAGTTGATTATCTGGCAATGGACATTAAAGCTCCTCTCAGCAAATATTCTCAGGTAACCAGATGTGCAGTTGATATCAGTAAGATAAGCAGGAGTATTGAGCTGATCAAAACTTCCGGTGTAGAGCATGAATTTAGAAGCACGTTAGTAAAGAATTTGTTAACTGAAGATGAAATTCTGGATATAGGCAATTTACTGGGTAAAAAAACCAGATATTTCCTGCAGAATTTTGTTCCGGCAAAAACTGTGAATGAAAAATTTATGCAAGCAGTTCCTCTACCGTTGGAAAGAATTAATATTTTACTGGATAAATTCCATCTTAATTATTCAGAAGTTTACGTAAGATAGGCTTAGGACCAGTTTATTTTCTTCTGATCCATTTACCATAACCTTTAGCTGAGACAATTCCCTGCTCTGAATTATAAATTATCCGACCCCTTACAATGGTGTAAGCTACAGAGCAATTGAAGATTTCGTTATGGAAAGGGCTGTATTTCCCGATTGAAAGAAGTTTCTTTTCATCAACCTTAAATTTTTTATTAAGATCAATAACTGTAAAATCAGCATCAGAGCCAATTTGCAGGCTTCCTTTACGGGGATATAAACCGTATCGTTTTGCCTGATTTTCAGAAGTAATCTGGATCATTCTAGGCAGGGAAATTTTTTCTTTCAGATAGAATTCCGAGAAAAGATAGGGAATGGAGAGCTGTATACCAGGAATTCCGCTGTAGATTTTGGAGAAATCGGAGAGCTGCTTTTCGGTCTGATAATCACATCCGGCATGATCAGTTGCGATAAAATCAAGATCTCCATTAATTAGTGAATTTATTAAGAATTCTTTATCCTGCTCATATTTAACCGGCGGAGTTGTTTTAAGTTTTCCTTGAAGCCGGGTAAAGTCTTTACAGGTGAAATGTAAATAATGAGGGCAGGTTTCCAGGCTGAGGTTATAATATTGTTTTTTTGCAGCAATAATTGTTTCTGCAGCTTTTTTGCTGCTGATATGAACAAAATGAACTTTATTATTTTTTAGCAGGTCGATAATTTTTTTAACCGCAGTAAATTCAGCAGATATTGATCTGATCTCAGGAAATTTATGCCAGGTTTTAAGATCTTCTTCTTTGAGGGAATTGAGATTTTCTTCTATCGTGTTTTTATCTTCGGCATGAAAGGCAAAAAGCAGATCGGGAAATTTATAAAAGACATATTCAATCTCTTCATATGTGAGTGCCTGGAAATCTTTCATGCCTGAAATGGTATAGATCTTAAATCCCACCACACCTTCATTCCAGAGTTCTATGATCTGGTTATTTTCATAAGGGTAGTCTTCCTTTCTAATCCCACCCCAGAGGGCGAAATCTATTAAGGCTTTAGAATTTATCACCGCCAGTTTTTCGTGGAGATTTTTCTTATTAGTAACAGCGGGAATTGAAGTGCAGGGCATATCAATAACAGTTGTAACTCCTCCAGCGGCAGCGGCAGCCGTTCCGGTAAAGAAATTTTCATGATGAGTAAAGCCCGGATCATTAAAGTGCACATGAGGATCAATGCAACCGGGGATTAACAATTTTCCTTCTAAATCAATTATTTCATCAAATTTTCCAGGGTTGAAGAGGGAAGAAATTCCGGTGATCTTCTGATTGAAATAAATATTTTTCAAGCTTGTCTCTAAAGTCTTTTCATCCAGTATCATAGCGTTTTTAATAAGTTTCATACAAACTCCTGATCATCATAGTGGAAATCGATAATATTTTTTGTCAATGGTATAATAAAAGATATTTGACAAATATAGCAATGGGAACAGATTTGTTAATAGAACTTTCGATTACGCGGAAAAGTTTTTTCTAATCCACAAATAAAGAGGTAATAAATGTATTACAGAGAAGGTATTAAAGAATTGATCAATGACAGGAAAAATCCTGTTAACAGGATGTATTTACATGAGATCATGCTGAAATGGCAGAGTTTTGAGAAGAAAGCGGAGAAATTTAATGATGTTTCCAATGAAAATCTGGTGAAATCCTTAAATACGTTCATATCGGCAATTTCCAATAATAAATATAAATATAATAATTCAACAAAGAATGGTTTTAAGCCCGATTCCCCAATTTACTCAGCTGCTTATCTGGATGATCTTTTAACCGTGTTCATTAAAAGAACTGAAATTTATACAAACTTGGGAATATCCTGGGGTTATCAGGCTTTCAGCACAGAATTGAAATTTAATCCGGCAAATTTGTGTTCTATGTCCGATCATCCGAAGTTTGAATATTATTCTTCTGCCAAGATTCTACATCTCGCTCAAAAATTGGATTTTCAGTTCAGGGTTACAGGCAAAAGAAGATTCAATAAGCATCAACTGGTTTTACCGTTGATCCTATTCTTTACTTATCAGAATTTAACCGAGAAAGATTATATTACGATAGAATATTATGCGAATCAGGCAAAAGCAACATTTGAAAAATCCAAAGCGATCATCGTTACAGAAACTTTGGATGATGAATTCAAACCTGATATTTCTAATTCACCCTTTAATTCTATATTCATTCTACGCAAACAGTATAAATCGGGCAGAAATAACAGTATTCAGCTTGATGTTGTTAATAAACTTGAAAAGAGAATAAAAGCTTACTGTACTGAAAGTACAAATAACGGGTATAATTTTTTTAAATCTGGAGTTATAGACTCATTTAGCGGGAGATAAAAAAGATGAAAGATTCAGGTAAAAAAAATAATGTTATAACAATAAAACTTCCTAAAAAACTGCCTCCAAAAATGGAATTTGAAGCGGGGATAAGAAGAGCGCCTAACAGAGGTTTCACCCTGAACAGGAAAGAAACTGAAATTGCTTTGCGTAATGCCTTACGTTATATTCCCGTTGAGTTACATAACATTCTGGCACCGGAGTTTCTGGAAGAGTTGAGAACAATGGGGCGAATCTATGGCTATCGCTACCGTCCAGCCAGTGAGATCAAGGGAAGACCGGTTGATGAATATGAAGGAATACCCGAAGCAAGAGCTTTGCAGGTGATGATAGATAATAATCTTGATTTTGAGGTTGCTTTATATCCTTATGAGTTAGTTACTTATGGCGAAACAGGGCAGGTGTTTCAGAACTGGATGCAGTATCAGCTGGTAAAGAAATATTTACAAATAATGCAAGAGGATCAGACCCTGGTAGTAAGTTCCGGACATCCAGTAGGTTTATTTCCTTCCCACAGAAATGCTCCCCGCGTTATTAATACTAATGGATTAATTGTGGGACAATGGGATGATCCCGATAATTTCAAAAAACTTGCCGCGCTGGGAGTTTCTAATTACGGTCAGATGACTGCTGGCGGATGGATGTATATTGGGCCACAGGGAATAGTTCACGGTACTTACCTTACTTTATTGAATGCAGGTCGAAAATATCTGGGAATTCCACAGGATAAGGATCTGACAGGAGTGCTGTTTATTTCTTCAGGTCTGGGCGGAATGAGTGGAGCTCAGCCCAAAGCGGTTGAAATATCTGGGGGAATAGGAATTATTGCTGAAGTTGATAAAAGCAGGATAAAAACCAGATATAATCAGGGATGGGTTTCTCTGGTATCTGACAATCTATCTGAGGTTGCTGGCTGGGCAGAGGAATACCGGGTAAAAAAAGAGAGTGTATCTATTGCTTACCACGGTAATATTGTTGATCTGCTTGAGTATTTCGATACGAAAAATATTACAGCGGAATTGCTGTCAGATCAAACTTCCTGTCATGCAGTTTATGAAGGAGGTTATACTCCCGCGGGAATCTCATTTGCAGAAGGCAGACAATTGATAAAGCAAGATCCTGATAAGTTTAAAGAACTTGTAGATAAGTCGCTGAGAAGACATTTTGCAGTTTTAAAGAGATTAACCGATAAAGGTTCTCATTTCTGGGATTATGGCAATAGTTTTATGGCTTCTGTATTTGAAGCCGGAGAGAAAGATATTTCAGCAAATAAAATTGATACTTCGGAGGGGTTTATCTGGCCTTCTTATGTAGAAGACATAATGGGACCTATCTGTTTTGATAATGGTTTTGGACCATTCCGCTGGGTATGTTTAAGCGGTAAGGAGCAAGATCTTGAGTTAACAGATAAAACTGCAATGGCCTGTATCAACCCAGAGTTAAGCGCGACCCACAGAGATAATTATGTCTGGATCAGGGATGCAGCCGCCAATAAACTGGTTGTAGGCACCAAAGCCAGAATACTCTATGCTGATGAAGAGGGACGTATAAAAATTGCCACTGCCTTCAATAAACTGATCCGGGAAGGGAAGATCGGAATGGTTATGCTGGGCAGAGATCATCACGATGTAGCTGGAACTGATTCACCTTTCAGGGAAACAGCTAACATATATGATGGTAGTCGAGTAACAGCCGACATGTCTGTTCAGTGTTTTGCAGGTAACGTTGCCAGAGGAATGACCCTGGTAGTTCTTTCCAATGGCGGTGGAGTTGGAATTGGAAGAGCCAGCAATGGCGGTAATGGAATAGTTCTGGACGGCAGTGCAAGAATTGATAAAATCATCGAATCCGGTTTGAGTTGGGATGTAATGGGAGGAGTGGCTCGAAGGAACTGGGCCCGCAACGAAAATGCAATGAAAACTGCTGTGGAATGGAACAGGAAAAAAGCGGGGAAAGGTCATATAACAATTCCTTATCTTGTTTCTGATGATCTCATCAATTCACTGGTTAAGGAAATATTCTAAAACTAATCTTAATAAATAAATCTTCATTTTGTGGAAAAGTGTTATTTTGAGAAAACGATCTGTAAAAAAAATATAATTTTTACCTCTGTAACTAATTAATCCCGGAAATTTTTCTTTACTAAAAGAATTATTTAATGGAATAAGTCATACAATTCCCTGAACAGGAGAGAGTATGAAAAAAACAATTTTATTCTTCACAATTTTATTCTTCACATTTGTATTTTTAAATTCTCAGGATAAATACGATCCTGATACAACAGTTTCCAAAGAGGAAATTGCCGAGGTAGTTAAATCAGTTCAAGAGGACAGCGTTGCAGCTGTTACGGGCTTTGATAAATTTGTAGAGGATTTGGAAAAAATTGAAGGATTATTCAATTTTTATAAAAATTCCGATACGGGTGAGATTTACCTGGAACTGCTTCCGGAACAGCTGGAAAAAGATTTTTTATGTACCGTAACCAGGCAGACTGGTGATGCCTATATTTTCGATGCATCTGCCATGCTCTGGAATTTTGTGTTTTATTTTCAGAAGATCAACAAGAAAGTGCAAATGTTAGAAAGGAACCTTGCTTTCAGATCGGAAGAACCTGCTTTAAGAAGGGCACTGGATAACAGTTTTACCAATTCGATCATTGCTTCTTCCAAACAATGCTGTAAAGAGCAGCAGGAAACTGGTGCTATTCTCATAAAAGCAGATGATTTATTCCTCAAGGATCTTGCTCAGGTTGAAGCTACCACCACAAGATATAAAATGCGTTACAACTTCGATAAGGACAACAGCTATTTTTCTTATCTGAAATCCTTTCCGCTGAATACTGAATTAGAAGTTATATTACATTATTACAATACTGAGGGGACGGGAGCATACACATTACCTGATTCACGCAGCATGCTGCATAGATATCATTACAGCATTTCTACTATTCCTAATAATAATTACAGGCCAAGGCTGGCAGATGACAGAATAGGCTTATTTACAACTATTTTTCAGGATTACACCGATCTGGATACAGATTCACCATATGTAAGATATGTAAACCGCTGGCATCTGGAAAAAGAAAAACCTGACAGAAATGTGTCGAAAGTAAAGGAACCGATTGTGTTCTGGCTGGAAAATACCATACCAGTAAAATACAGAAAAGCCGTTAAAGAAGGTATTTTAGCCTGGAATGAAGCCTTTGAGAAGGCAGGTTTGAAAGATGCAATAGTAGTAAAGGAAATGCCCGATGATGCTGATTGGGATCCGGCAGATTCACGCTATAATACGATTAGATGGATAATTCAGCCTGGCAGTGGTTATGCTGTAGGGCCATCCCATGTGAATCCCTATACAGGGCAGATCTATGATGCAGATGTGAGGATAAGTGTTGATTTTTTGCGTTATTATTATAGAGAATTCACCGAAATCATTGAAACAGGCAGCTGGATTGATGCTTTAAATTCAGCAGTATGGAAAGATAAGAATATCTCTTATCAGAATTATCGGGAAATTGTAACACAATCACAATGGATGGGGCAGCAATTGGGATTAGGGTCCAGTGTTATGCAGGTAAGAGGTTTATTTAGCAGTGGTAAGATAAGTGAAAAAGAATTTGTTGAGCAGGGAATCAAAGATCTGGTCATGCATGAAGTTGGACACACACTGGGATTGAGACATAACTTTAAAGCCAGTACAGTATTTACTCTGGAGCAGTTGCAGGATGAAAATTTTACTAAAAAGCATGGCATAATCAGTTCAATAATGGACTATACACCCATTAATCTGGCACCTCTTAATGGTGAACAGGGCAGTTTTTTTCAAGGGAAGCCGGGATATTGGGATCTTTGGGTAATAGCTTATGGTTATACTCCTTTTACTGAAGCCGAGGAAGAAGAAAAACTTGCCGAAATAGCTTCCCGCTGCACAGAACCGCTTCTGGCATTTGGAACCGATGGAGATGCTTTCGGAATGTCAACCAGAGGAGTGGATCCCAGCTGTAACATTTTTGATCTTAGTAATGATCCGATCAATTTTTATACCGAGAGGATCAAAATTGCTCAAGAAATATGGGATAATCTGCTTGATAATTTCGAGGAAGAGGGAGAGTCTTACCAAAAACTGCTACAAGTCTTTTCTCAGGGATTAGGAGAATACAGTATTGCAGCTCACAATGTATCAAAATTTGTAGGCGGATTATACACTTACAGAGATCACATCGGTGACCCCGAGGGAAGACCACCTTTTGTAATCGTGCCAGCTTATGAACAGCGGAGAGCTTTACAGTTACTTACAGAAAAAATTCTGGCTCCTGATGCTTTCAATTTTTCTCCGGATCTTTTGAATAAACTTGTTTATGAAAAAATGGGAACCTTTACAGGCGGTATATGGTCAAGAAGCAGACTGGATTATCCCATTCATTCGGCGATAAGTAATATTCAGGCAACAGTTCTATCGCATCTTTATGACCCACTTGTACTAAGCCGCTTAGTTGATAACGAGCTCAGATTCAGTTCTAAAGAAGAAGTTTTCAGAATCGATGACATGTTCAGCCTGATGGACGAATTTATCTGGCAGGAATTAACTGAAGAAAAGAGTATTAACAGTTTCAGAAGAGAACTGCAGAGGATCTATACTTTCCGTTTAATTGAAATTATGCTAAATGATGACAGTAAGATTCCCCAGGATGCTGTTGCTCTCTCCAGATTTTATCTGAATAATTTAACAGAAAAGATAGAGATTACTGATAAAACTGAAATGGATAGAATGACAGCAGTTCATTTAAGTGACATAAAAGATAAAATACAGGCAGCTTTAACACAGCAGTATAACAATAAATAATCTAGAGCTGTAAATAGTTTCAGCAACACTTTCGGGGAGAGGCTTCAAAAAAAATAGAAGCCTGTTTCTGGGGGGGAAACAAGCTTCTTAAGAGATTGAATTAATTAAATAATTCAAACATCCACTTTGCAAAATGAACAACACCTGTTTTTTTTGCAAGAAATATTTCACAACTGAATAAATCT
>LKUH01000036.1 GCA_001412425.1 Candidatus Cloacimonas sp. SDB | reverse complement strand
GTATCTGTTACCACTATGCTGGCAGGATCTCCAAAACTTATGTAAATTCGATGTTCTGAATTAAGATAATTTTTAGCTAAAATAGCTGCTTCCCCAGGAGTATATCCTAGATCAATTACACTGTGTAATAAAGCTTCAGCAAGAAGTTTATTAGGTTCAGGATAGGATTCTCTTGATGATGCCCAGCAGAAAATCACTCCGTCCTTAGGTTTTTTTTGAATAGCATCAGCAAGAGAAGGTGAATTCACCTGATCAAAAGCACCCACTCCGCAGGAACCGAAAAAAGCGACTGGAATTTTCAATGTATTTTCCAGGTTATTTACATCATCAGGATTTACAAAAACTTCTTCATGGGTCAGCAAAGTCGGACTTCCATGACCGAAATAAATCCAAAAAAAGATTCCCCGGTTAAGTTCTTCCATTAAATCACTGGCCGCAGCAGGTTTTGAACCAGGGTCATAATCATAAGGAGGTCCCATGTTTTGGTTGGTTCCCAAATAATTCATTAAATATATTCTTACCGGCTGAAAATATTCAGGTATCTGCTCTGCAATCTGCTCTGCATATCTGGTATGCTCACTTTCCTGATAATTATGTGAAACCCTGGAACCGTATTCATCATCAGCCATAATCATTATTCTGCTTTTCCAGTAAGATTTACTGCTTTGACTTTCATAATTTATTATTTTTTCCAAAACTTGCTGGGCTTGGATTTCATTTTCCGCGGTTATTCTTCCAATAGCCATACCTAAAGGAGCTCCTGAATCAAAATAAACATACCAGTCGTCAATTAAATCATTTGTTCTAAGATTAGATGATTCAGAAACCAAACCCCCTTCTTGGTGCACTGGCACAATGTATGATGGCTTGCTTAAATTATTTAAATTCCTATAATCATAGCTGCCTGAACCTAATAACAGAACATAGGCGGGAATGGTTTGCCAATTAGAATAGGTCCATTTGAGGAAGTTTCGGATTGCGGTTGGATCAGTTTGACCATATCCGAAATTATCAAAAATTTCCTGAACACTTATAAACAAAGCCCGACCCTGTATACTCCCAGGAAGATTTAGCTGCCGGTAATTTGCAAAGCTTTCCGCTGCGGATCTAAATTCAGCATCAGATATTATCAGATAATCTGCTCCGGATAGGTTTTTTAAGCTGTAGGGATCAGCCTGTCTTATATCCACAGGGTGTTTAAGATTTGAGGTTGCCCAATATCTGGATCCGGGAGGATAATGGATACAAATATTAGCAGTGTCCGCATTTATTTGATAATTTACTACCTGTTCTACATTTATACCTTCCGGAAAATTTGTTATATTTAATAAAATAAAGTTATTTAAATTAAAACCAGTTAACTTGAACTCAATTAAGCTGTCGTAATATGAAGTATCAGGTTGAAAATCTAAATTTCCCTGATCTGCCTGATATTTTCTTTGATAAATAACCTCAGATAAATCATACATAATTACATCATCGCTGTTTATCTGGCAACTGAGTACTTCCAGGTTAATCTGATTTGAACCGTTAAAAATTAAATCAGAAATTGAGCAATTTATTATTTCCGGTTCATATTCTCTCTTTCCAAACCATTTATACTCAGTTGCTATAAATCCATTAACTCTTAATTGTACATAGTGTGAATCATTTCTACTGGTATAAACCATAACATTTAAAAAAGCCGAGTCAGAATAACTAGAAAGGAAAAAGGGTATTGAATAGGAAATTAAGGGTATTTCATAATACTTGTAAATTTTGTTTTGGATCCACTTCAATCCGGACTGGGAAGGATTCAGACTGTCCTTCTCCAGATGAAC
>LKUH01000035.1 GCA_001412425.1 Candidatus Cloacimonas sp. SDB | reverse complement strand
TTCGTTTATTTTATCAAAATCCCTCGAAAAAATAAAATTTGATAATGAAATGGGCGAGATTGGATTTTCTTCCCACAATTGTTCTGATCTCTTTTGACAGAATGAGCAACTTGTAGAAAAATCATTTCCTTTCCACACCCCACCAAAAACATTGCATTCTACTGATTGTATACCGTCGCAGTATACAGGAATTATTTCAGCCCCTCTCAAACGAAGGGCGTAAGATAGTATTCGATCGTGGATAAAACATGGAGAATAAATAGAAAAACTTGGTCCAATAAGTATTCTTAAGGTTTTGTTGTTTTTATCGGGAAAGAAAGTCCTATTTAATTCCTGATCGAGTCTGTTTAAATCATATAGATATTGTTCAAGATTTCCTTCGAATTTTCTTCTTACATAAGAGAGGAGGTTGATTGGACTCGTATTTTCCAAAAATTTCAATCTATAATCAATCATAGCTTGTACTCCTTACATAAAAATTTTTCAGGACATTTGGTTAATTATTAATCATTAAATGCGAAGAACATTCTGATCAATCTATTCCAAATATCGGTGATAAGTCGCCATTAAATTAATACGCATTCATATTGTATCATTAAAAACAACAATTTCAAATAGCAAATAAATTAAAAATACTTTGGCATGTATTTTAAGCAACTTATTGCGAGAATTCAAAGAGTAAATAATCAAAATAATACTCTTTACAATTTCTCATTGTCAGATAAAATTACGTATATACTCAATGCAGAATACCCAGGTTTAAAAAGAAATTATCCTCTAATATCAATGAAAGGCAATACCGACGGCTATAGAATAATTGAAATCAAAAACCATCGATATTATTGGCCTGAAGATTCAGCATGTGAACCTTTGAAATGGATGTATAGGGAAGTATTTTGCCCCCCAATTATGAATTTTCATTCTTATGAAACGAAAGATGTAAAAATTGTCCCCGGTGACACAGTTATCGATGCTGGGGCTTGTGAAGGCTTTTTTTCACGATATGCACTTGAAAGAGGTGCAAGCGTCATAGCAATCGAACCCGTCCCTTCCCTGGCGCAAGCCCTTAAAAAGACATTTCACAATGAGATGATAGAAAACAGAATTCAGATTTTACCGTTTGCCCTTGGATCCAAATCCGGAATCGCTCATCTGAAATATACTTCAGATTCACTCTTTGAAGCTAGTATCTCTGACGAGGGGGATGAAATCGAGACAACCACAATAGATGATATATCGATCGAAAAAACGATCGATTTCATAAAAATGGATGTTGAGGGTTATGAAATTGAGGCGGTTCTCGGAGCCAAGAATACAATCCAATCTCAAAAACCTCGGTTGGCAATTGCGGTTTACCACGAATATGCAAATGCGTCAATAATTTCGAATATACTAAAACAATGCAGACCCGATTATAAAATACATTATCGAGGAATTTATGCCTGGGATAATTGCGTACCAAGACCATTTATGGTATTTGCTTGGTAAATGATTTGTTATTGCTAAATTATACCAGATTCAATAGTTGGGATGGTAAAATGATAAAAAAACCACGTATTTTATTCACATCTCCCATATTACACTATCCACCTGTAGGGGGTCCCGAGCTGCGCATTGTGAATTCGATTAAGGCACTGTCGAAAATATCCGAACTTTATGTCTATTCATTAAAACCACTCAATGAAAGCGAAGAATTGAATTTTTTTAAATCTCTAAGCGCGCATATTTACATTTCACCATCTTCTCGGATAAACGGAAGAATTGCAACATCATTTATTAGGAAGACCAATTTGATCTGGAGGAGGTTGTTTAAAAAAAATCTATTTAACGAAAATCTCATTTCATTAACAGACTATCGAGATATTTTGCGCGTGTCGAATATAATAAATGCGGATTTAATATGGCTAGGATACGGTAACATATCATACCCGCTATTGAGGTTTATAAAAGGAAATTCACAATATCGGGTCGTATGTGACACGGATAGCGTATGGTCACGTTTTATTCTACGAGGGTTGCCTTTTGCCCAGAATGATGAGGATAAAAAAAATATTGAAAAACTCGGAAAAGAGAAGGAGGAAGAGGAGCGTTGGGGAACACAACTTGCAGATGTGACCACCGCTGTTTCTGAGGTCGATGCTACATATTATCGTCACTTAGCCAAAAACCCGGAACAAATCCACATATTTTCAAATGTTATCGATCTCAACGATTATCAGAACACCCCAATAAAGCCAAAACATGTTAAAAACCCTTGTATATATCTTGCGGGAACATTCTGGCGGAATAGTCCGATGGAGGAAAGTGCCCGTTGGATGATTGAAAAGGTCCTTCCAATTGTTAAAAAAAGTTATCCAGATATACATTTATACATTATTGGACAAGGTTCAGACGAAATATTGAATGACATCAAAGATCCATCAATAATTATCACTGGAAAAATTCCATCTGTACTACCCTTTCTTTGCCATGTTGATGCCGTTGTTGTTCCATTAAAATTTGAATCAGGTACTCGATTTAAAATATTAGAAGCTGGTGCATGCTGTATTCCGGTCATATCAACAACGTTAGGTGCGGAGGGAATTCCTGTCACAGATGGTGTTGATATTATGATTGCTGACGACCCCGTGACGTTCGCTAATGCAATCAATAAAATTATATCAGATCCCTCACGGGCAAATTTAATGGGGAAACGACTAAATTCCCTAATTAAAGAAAAATACAGTATTAACTCGTTAATTCATGAAGGGAATATCATACTAAAATCAATATTTCAAGATTAATTTTCTAAATATTTTTTGACATAATATCCTAATTAAACCAGAAAAATATCATGTATCTTTTAATTAAAATCGATATTATTTCGGCTTTGTAGAAAACCTTTTTTTGAAGAAGAGTCTGCCCTAACCGACCGCAAGATCTAAGGTACGGTGTCTCCTTACCTTGTTATGCAATTAACCCGTAAGGAGACGGTATAATGTCAACGAACCGGTATATCAGGTTTGTTGAATTATCATCTGGATTAATCAAGGACTCCAGAATTCCACTCTATTCATC
>LKUH01000034.1 GCA_001412425.1 Candidatus Cloacimonas sp. SDB | reverse complement strand
GCGGAATAAAAACTGTAACTATAAATGAACCATTTTTTCAGGGACATTTCCCGGACCACCCCGTAATGCCTGGAGTTATGATAATTGAAGCCATGGCTCAAACAGGAGGAATAATGCTTCTTAACGCATTAGAAGATCCGGAAGAATATGTAGCCTATTTCGCTTCAATTAATAATGTAAAATTTCGAAAACCGGTTTTACCCGGAGATACTTTGAGATTTGAATTGTCGGTTATCTCCATGAAACGAGGATTAGCGAAAATGCACGGCGATGCTTTTGTTGAAACCAGCAAAGTTTGCGAAGCTGATTTTCTGGCAAAAGTTATTAAAAAATAACGGAAATTTATTATGATCCATCCCACAGCGATTGTCGATTCTGAAGCAAAGATTGGAAGAAATTGTGTAATTGGTCCTTATTGTATTATTGGACCTTATGTCAAACTTGGAGATAATAATACTTTATTCAGTAATGTAGTTATTTCCGGTGATACAACTATCGGAAATAATAATAAATTCTACCACTCAGCTGTTATCGGCACTGATTCTCAAGATCTAAAAGATAAAGGTGATTTAACAAAATTATTCATTGGAAATAATAATTCCTTCCGGGAATTTTGTACTGTCAATAAATCTGCTACTCTTGATGAACCAACCTCTGTTGGGAACAACTGCCTGTTAATGACTTACACTCATGTTGCCCATAATTGTAAGTTGGGAAATAACATTGTTATTGCTAACTCATCTAATTTAGCCGGTCACTGCCATATAGACGACTATGTAGTTATTGGAGGTATGAGTGCAATTTCGCAATTTGTGCATATTGGGGTTCAAACATTTATTGGTGGAATGAGTGGAATCAGTAAAGATGTTCCACCCTACATTAGAGGTACTGGATTACCTTTTAGAGTGATTGGAATCAATTCAATAGGGTTGGAAAGACGGGGCTTTTCTCTGGAAGCAATTAAGTCAATTAAAGATCTTTTTAAGATTTTTTATAAATCCAATTTGAATGTCAGCCAGGCGTTGCTAAAGTGTACAGAGATCGATAATATTACAACTGAGCAAAATATTTTTCTGGATTTTATAAGAAATTCTAACAGGGGTATCAACAGGTAATTAAAAATTTATCTGCTTAAATCATAGCCATTTTAATTGTACTTTGTAATTCCCTTTCATCCCATGGTTTCAAAAGATATGCTTCTGGTTTGGATGCTTTTGCTCTGATCAAAGTGGAAGTATCGGCATAAGCGGTAAGATAGATTATTGGAACATCCCTATTCTGATGGATCATCTCAGCCGCTTCGATCCCATCCATATCACCTTCCAGCATAATATCCATCAGAATTAGATCGGGATTAAGTTCATTAGCTTTTATGACGGCATCCTCGCCCGATGACACAACAGAACAAACCTTGAAACCAAATCTTTCCAAAGTCATTTTTAAATCCTGCGCGATGACAAATTCATCTTCAACAACGAGTATTTCAATCATAAATTATTTTCCATTAGTTTTAATGGAGACAGACTGGAAGTAATTTTATTTTTGTAAACTTTTTTTT
>LKUH01000033.1 GCA_001412425.1 Candidatus Cloacimonas sp. SDB | reverse complement strand
CAGGTGTATAAACTCTCAATTAACCCTAAACCTGAATCTTTTATAAAAAATGGGGGGATGCATGAAAACTAGAAAATATTTGACAAAAAAGGAATCACTTGATTAAATATTTTATAAATTGAAATTAAATCTTCATAAAATTAATCAGTTAAATCGTCAAATTAAGGAAAAACTATGTCTATATCGAATTTATTCAAATCAGTTTGGTTATTATTTCTTCTATTTCAACTATCACCAATAATCTGCCAGAACAATGTTGAAATGCTTTTCGAGTTAGAGGGTGAAACTCCTGAAGCTAAGTTTGGTCTATGTATGGCTTCATTAGATTTCAATGGAGATGGATTCGATGATTTAGTTATATCTTCACCTTATTGGACAAACGGGGATGTCAGTGGGAAATTATATTGTTATATTGGTGGTGTAGATTTTAATAACGAACCTGAATTCACAATAATAGGTGATAGCTTGGCAAGTGCATTAGGCAGTAGTATGTCAAATTTAGGGGATGTTAATAATGATGGGTTTGAAGACTTAGGCTATAAGCAATATTTTTCTGATGTGCATATAGCATACATATTATTTGGGAATGCTGAATTTGAGTTACTACCTGATTACGAATTCGTTTTCCCAGTAGAACATAGCTTAGATACAATTAAATATATTAGTAGATTAGGTGATATAAATGGAGATGAGTTTGATGACGTTGGAATATTATTTTCAAACTTCATTGAGGATACTGTTGAGTATTACTTAGTCTTTGGATCAGATAATGAACTGGAAATAAACTACTTGAACTCTTTCGGTGTCAGAGGATCAGCTGGATTTAAAGGAATTGGTGATGTTAATGCAGATGGATTTGATGATTTTTGTATAGGCTATCATATATACAACAGATTTTTAGCGACAAACAAACTTATCTTTGGTGGTGAGACAATAGATACAACTAACGCAATTACATTATTTGAAGAACCCTTATGTGAATATCCAACTGGTTTACCTTGCGGTGATATTAATAACGATGGATATGATGATTTTCTGGGGTATCTAGGTCCAGTTGAATATTTATGGTTAGGTCAGCAAAACATAACATCTCAGTATGATTTGATTTTAGAATTTGGACAAGCTGGTAGCGGTTATGCATCAGGAATGGATTATGGGGATCTAAACAATGATGGATATGATGATATAGTTATTGGAGCTTCGAATCATGCTTGGGATATTGGAATTGCATACATATATTTAGGAAATGCAAATCCAAATAACTCAGTAGATTTTGAAATTGAAGTTCCTCCTGGAATTGTTGGACAACAATTTGGATATTCTATTGTTACTGGAAGATTTAACGGTGATGAATATATAGATTTTGCAATTTCTGCTCCACTTAATACTATTAATGAGCCAGGAAATGTTTACGTCTATGTTGGGAATGGAGAATTGGAGGATTTAGTCAATTCTGAAGAAAATACTATTTATCTAGAAACAAGTCTTTTAAACATATACCCAAATCCATATAAATTATCAGATTCTCTAAGAAACTCGCAAATAACATTTGAAATACTATCGAATGAATTTGAGGATTATGAGGTGGAGATATACAATCTTAAAGGTCAGAAATTGTATGGATTCAATATTGATTTATCGAGATCAAAAGATAATAAAATTCAGTGGCATGTTAAGGACATCCCGACAGGAGTTTACTTGATAAACTTATTAAATAACGGGGTTGTATTAGAAACAAAGAAAATGACAATAATGAAATGAGGAGGTTTCTTTGAGAAAGTCATTAATTGTTTTAGTTCTTATTGTAATGAAGATTTTTTTATTTGGTGACGATTTTGTAATTGGTTCATACTCGTATTTTGGCGAAAATACTGATCTTACATTATTCGAGTATTTATCGGAATGTAATTATAATACTCATATCTGTCAATCCAGCAACCAAGATATCGGTGATTTGTATACAAAATCTTTATCAAACAATTTGCGTATGATCTTCCGAGATAAAAGGTGGGAACCGAATTATGATAATCCACTTCTTGGCTATGTGGGGCAAGAATTATTAACTACATCTAATTATTTCAGATACGAGGCTGAATATGATGGTGATTTAATCGGATTCGAAAATCCAGCTTCAAAGTGTTATTACAAATTTACAAGAGGACAAGAACAAGGGATCAGAATAAATGATGAAGAAAATGCATCTAATAGTCATGCTTGGGCATGCTTTGAAGGTGTTCATACAGCAGGTCTTGCTACAGATTCACTATTATGGCGGTGGCAGAATTGGATTTATACTGACACCCAAAACGAAACAGGTGATTGGATGGATATCCCTTTAGAATCAAATATCATTTTTTCTAGTAGTGCTATTGATGATCAACGTATTATAAATCAAGATACTTTGTATTTTGAATTTTATATAGGTATTGATCCATTGGATCATTCTGGAAATGAAGTAATTTGTGATTTAAGTATTGGAGTTATCTGTGACCATGAAGTGCGCCCTTTGTCCAGACAATTTTTGGTTTAGTATAAGTTAACATTTATCCGACCTTCATATTTTGAATATTCTCATGGAATACAGCATCCGGTGTTTTATATCTCAAGGACTGATGTTTTCTGCGCTGATTGAAGAACAGAAAATAATTATCAATAAAAGTTCGGCATTCTGACATATTATCGTATTCATTCAAATACACTTCTTCATATTTCAATGATCGAAAAGTACGTTCCATAAAAAC
>LKUH01000032.1 GCA_001412425.1 Candidatus Cloacimonas sp. SDB | reverse complement strand
TATCAGCGTTTATGTTATGATTGCCATGATAAAGAAATCACTGCAAATTGAAATGGATTTGTACAAAATTCTACAAATTTTGAGTGTCTCGCTTTTTGAAAAAGTGCCTATTTTGCAACTACTTACAAAATCGGATTACAGAAAAACTACACCCTCGGATTCTAACCAATTGGTATTGTTTAACTTATAACAGGACAGTAGTGGGGTAAAATAATTATTAAACTGAGAACTAAGCAAAAAACAAATCTGGATTTATCCATTAGAAAGCAGGATTCTTTTTGTGTTTTCTATAATTTTTTTAAGGTCTCAATAGTTTTGCAGCACAAACCGTCCGATTGCTCCTGACTGGTACTTTCCACATAAACTCTGATGATCGGTTCGGTACCTGATTTTCTAATGTGGATCCAGTATTTGTCTCCCAGGATCTTCAGTCCATCGGTAGTATCCAGTTGGAAATTACCATATGCTTTTTCAGCTTTTTCTATTATGGTTTCCATTTTGTCAGTTTCCATTGTAACTTTATCTTTGGTGAAATAATAGCGCGGAATTGCAGCGACCAGTTGAGATATCGACTTATTCTTTTCTGCCAGATAGCCTAAAATTACAGCCATACCTGCCGGAGCATCTCTGGTGTAGTGTACTTCCGGACAGATCACACCGCCGTTTCCTTCACCTCCTACCGGGCTGTTTATTTCCTTCATTTTTTTACAGACATTTATTTCCCCCACCTTCGTTCGATGTACCTTTACGCCGAATTCGGCTGCAATATCTTCGGAAGCCATAGAGGATGAAAGATTAGTTACTATATCTCCTTTCTGTCTGGAAAGAATGAATTTTTCCGCCAACAGCAAACTGAATTCTTCACCGATACATCTACCTTTTTCTGAGACAATTGCCAGTCTGTCCACATCGGGGTCGGTGGCAAAGCCGATATCGGCTTCATGGGCTGCGACGGCTTTTTCCAGCCCGACCAGGTTTTTATTAAGTGGTTCCGGAGTATGCGCAAAGATGCCGGTCGGCTGGCAATTCAATTGGATGACTTCGCAGCCCAGTGATCGCAGCAGGGCGGGAGCGATCATGCCACCGGCGCCGTTCACGCAATCTACTACCACTTTGAATTTTCTGGCTTTGATCTTATCTATATCCAGATAGGGGATCTGCAGAATTTTTTCAATATGACGGGTAGTTGTCTCATCATCTTTCGAAAGTCTGCCCATATTTTTCCAACTGGCGAATTTTATCTTTTCCGGCAGGGAAGCCACAAAATCGCTGGCAGCTTCTGGAAAGAGAAACATGCCGTTCTCACCTGCGAATTTCATGGCATTCCATTCTGCGGGATTATGGGAAGCGGTGATAGCAATTCCTCCAGCTGCATCAGAATCTTCCACCGCCAGCAGCACTGTTGGTGTAGATACAATGCCCAGATCAACTACGTCACAACCCACCGACAGCAATCCGGCAACAACAGCGTGGAACATGGCAGGTCCAGTTGTGCGGGAATCTCGTCCGACAATGATCTTTCCTCTTTGGGAAAAAATCCCGAAATGGGCTGCATATTTTAAGGCAAGCTCCGGTGTTAAGTTATCTCCGAAAATTCCTCGTACTCCCGATACACTTATCATTAATTTATTCATGCTTAAATCTCCTGGTTTAGATGTATTTCTAAAAATCTGGTTTTCACAGAATAATTTTTCCTCTTAACTTTTTCCAATTTACAGATGATGTTCCGGTAATTATCCAATTGCTCCTGTTCCTGGAATTTACCGGTTTTAAAATCAACGATCATAATCTCTTTTTTCTGAAAATTGATCATCATTCTGTCGATTCGGAATTCATTGCCCTTCCGGTCAAAAATAACCAGTTCATTCATTATTGAATCCCAGTATTTTTTATCGAAGTATATGCTGTTTTCAACCATAAAATTGTCAATTTCAGCTAGAATTTTGAATATTTTTTTAGCTGAGAATAGATTACCGTATTTGGCGAGGGTTTTATTGCGGGCCTTCTGCAGTTCAGTTTGATCATAAAATTCAATATGAGAAAGGTATTCGTGGGCAATATTTCCGATCTGGATGCTGTGATTTTTTAGGATCTCTTTTTTTATCTGGAAAAGATCAACTTTTTTGAACGGTTCAATTTTTTTATAATCGAATAAACTGAAATATGCTTCGGGGATTGCAGGGAGGATTTCCCTGGTTTTTTCCGTAGTTTCATCTCGGGAAAGTTCACCGAATTTCATGAAGTGCTGAACTTGTGATGTTTCCTCAATTTGGTCTTGAAATTCTCTGAACATCGTTCTGGTCATAAGCTTCAGCACAGAAGATTCATCTTTTAGATCGGAAACAAATTGCTGCAATCCGTTTTCTTCTTTGATTTTTTTATTATAATGAAGATAGATAAAGAGATTATTCTTGGGCCGCGTAAATGCCACATAAAGATTATTCAATTCATCACCTGCTTCCCTTTTCTTTATTTTACTGATCAGATCGTTTTTTTCTGACTTCTCAATCACTTTCGCGTAATTGCAGGTGATGGCAAAATCTTCCAAACCGGAAAATTTATCATCAAAATCGTAATAGAAATTCAATCCGTATCCGGAATTTCCAACCGATGAAGTTACATCCAGAACGGTAAACACCGTTTCGAACTGCAGACCTTTGGATTTATGGATAGTTAGAAGTTTCAGGCTGTCACTTACAGCCTGCCCGATCTGAGTATATTCATCTTTGTCCTGCAAAGCAGCACAATAACTCAGGAATCCCGCCAGGTCAAGAGAATATTCATGACTGGTTTTTTGGAATTGGACGGAAACTTCGAGAAAACGGAGCAGGTTCTTCAGGTCAATTTCCTGATGGAATATTTCAATTACCTTAAATTCTTCCAGAATAGTTTTCAGAATCTGCTGCAGGGAGAAATTTCCTGTTATAATTTTATGAATTACAGAAAAAATTTGGTTATTTTCATTTTTGAGAAATTGGTGCAAATCGTTGCTGCTTTTAATGTTTTCCAGAATATCTCTGATGATTTCCGGCTCCAATAAAAGCAGATCGGAGCGCAGGAATTTTACTAACTCATACAGATCTTCGTAAACCAGGAATTTCAATACTGACATGACAGGTTTTACTGCTTTATGATCAAAAAGAGAACCGGAATTATCCAGAGTATAATTGATTCCGGCCGCTTCCAGTGTAGATGCCATCTCGGCCAATTCGTCATTCTTACGCATCAGTATGGCAGTGTCAGCTGGATTAATGGAACGGTCTGCCAGACAGGGAGCAAGTATATTTTCCACAAATTCACGATAGATTTCAGCTTTCGGTAATTTGTTCTGAATACCTGCCAGCTGTTCCGAATTTCTGAAATTTACCTGAACAAATCCACCTTCAGGTTTTGCCGGATCAATTTTCTTGTATTCCCAGTCTTCAACGAAATTCAAATAAGGTGAACTGAAAAGCTGATTGATCCAGTTGATCAAAACTGGTTTACTGCGATAAGAAGTATTTAAAGCATGATGAGTTACCGGATACTTCATAATATCCTGCAGACTGGTAAGCAACTTTCTTTCACCGCCCCGCCAGCCGTAGATCGCCTGTTTTTCGTCACCCACAACTATCACACTGCCGTAGTCTTTCTGACCAGTACCGCTGAGTAATTCCTGTAAGATGGGTTTAAATATACTCCATTGCAGAATACTGGTATCCTGAAATTCGTCGATAAGGACAAATCTGATTGTATAGGAAAGCTGCTCGTAGAAGATGTTTATGATGCTACTTTCGTCTGCAGCAGAAAGTTCCGGATCGTAAAGATTCTTTAAAGTATAATAGCTAATATCGGAATGGGTGAAGATTTTATCCCGGATTTTAATTTCATCGTAAACCTGCAATATTTCGGCTGCCAGGAGGATAATGTTGTTTTGTTCATCCAGTGCTTTCTCATAAAAAAGCAGGTTGGCCTGAGCATTCTGCAGCAGAGGGTATAATTCTTTCAGCTGGGAACTTTTTATTTTTACACCATTCCAGATATTTTTTTCACTCAGGAGAAGTTTATGATGGTCGTTAAGGAAATCGAGATCGGTTAAAGCTTTCTGCAGCATGACTGGAAGCGTTTCTTTATCAAGATCAGTGGCATTTGAATATTCCTGGAAGGCTTTAAGAAAATCCTTCTGAAGCAGAGCTTTCACCGGGTCAGATTTTTTCATCATCTCTGTCTGCAACAGAGGCAGGAAGGTGTTGAGTATTTCCACATAATCGGGTAAAACATTTGTCTGATCCAGGTTCAAATTGATAGTTTTAAGTTGATCCGGGTCAATGAATTCAAATAGCCAGCGGTTTTCGATGATATCCAGGATCAACTTATGAAATTGCTGGAGATTGCGTTTTTTTGCCTGCAGGAAAATATCTGCATAAACTGGCAGAGTATCAGATTGCAGCAGACGGTCAAAAATTTCCGGCAGAAGTTCGCGATTAATTTTATTATCAATCCTGAATTCCGTAATATTCCGATAGGGTGCAATTATCCCGCTGAAAATATTATTAACGAAAGAGTCTATGGTATTAACTTTGACATTAGATTTGGCGGTTATCATTTTATTATAGGTTCTGGTCAGAAATTCCAGGTCAGCTTGATTGAATTGAATTTCAGCATTAATATCTTTCTGGAAACTTTGCTTGATAATTTTAGCATCTTCAGTATCAAAAACAATATGTCTGAGCTGGCTGAAGATCCTTTCTCTGATCTCGGCTGTAGCTTTCTTAGTGAAAGTTATAACCAGGATCTCTTCAAAGTCAGCTCTGTATTTTAACAGCAGATTGATAAATTCCAGCGAGAGGCGATATGTTTTGCCTGTTCCGGCACTGGCTCTGATCACAGCAGGTTTCAATTTACCGTCTCACATTTGTTAAGAAGATCTCGCCTGGTGATCTCTACATTTTCATAAGTGTCTTTTCTGGCAGTTAAACAAAATCCCTGTTCCTTGGTAGTCTGAATTATTTCCCTGATATTTGGTTCCAGATCTATCCTTTTTGATAGCTCTCTCAGGTCTTTCTGTTCCATAAAGAAAAGAAATGATCTGACATTATCTTCATTTTCCGGTGCATCCAGCAGATAGGAGATCAGCTCGTAGAACTGCAACTGCGGTAAATATCGTCTTATCCGGGCATTGTCATTATTTCCGGTCTTGAAGTCGAAGATGTATTTTGTTTCACCTGCCTGAATGCGTAAATCAGGTCTTCCCCGCAGTAAAATCTCCAGGTCAGCAAAGGAGAAGTAAAATTTTTCAGGTGTTTTACCGGTTTCAGGGAAAACGCTAATTGTTTTATCAGAGAGATCAAGCTCATTATGGAGGCGGAAGAAAAAATTCTCAATACCATACTTTAAAATCGGGATAAAAATATTTTGAAAATAGTTGTCTGAAAAATTATGCGCCGATAGATACTTTAATTTGTTGTTGTGTTTTAGGAAGTAATCAACCGATTCTGCAACATAGAGCCTGGTATTATGAATGAAATTGTGTTTAAAGCTGTTGGAATCATATACTTGCAGAATGCGTTTCCAGACAAGATTGATGATCTCATGTGCTAAATTTCCGATCAGTTTACTGCTTAAATCATCAGCTATTCCAAACTCCCTGGCTTTAATTCCCAGGATAAATTCCAGATAAAATTCGAAAGGATTAGTCTGCAATTTTTCCCATTTATAGAAACTGAGAGATAATTTATTATCCGGAAAATCGATTTTTCGAAAGGGAAAGGCAAAAAAATCTTTGGTTATTTCTTTATGTTTTACAGATTTATCCGGTTTAGTTTTTAATAAGGCTGATAAGATCATTCTGTTTAAATTCGGGGAGTCAGGTGATGCTGTTTTATTGATCAGGCCGTTCAGTGCCAACTCTTCCAGAAAGGAGCTGATCTCGATATTTTCTTCCAGATTGACCCGGGTGAAGATCGTCACATTTTCAGAAGCTGCAAGAAGTCGATAAAAATAGTATTTATCCCTCAGCGTAATATCATCATAAGTTTTAAGTCCCAATTTTTTCCGCTGGTTTTCCGAAAAGAGATACTGGGTGTGTTTTCTGTCCGGAAGGATGCCTTCGATAACATTCAGCACATAAAGATTAGTGAAACTGAGGTTACGGGTATTTTGCAGCGTAGTGAAGTTGAATTTATTTTCTCGATCGGTTACAAGTCTCAGTTGAAGAGGTTTCAGATAGTTTAGAAAAAGCAGGATCAGGTTGGAGGCTTTATTCTGGGGAAAGATCCGGTTCCAGTTGAAATTCAACCCGATCTTTTCAATTGAACTGAAATCAGCTAAGGCTGCGAAAAAAGTTTCAAAAAAAGTAGAAAGATCTTCTTGGTCGGTGAGCAGATACTTCAGATCTGTCTTCATTTCTATAAATTCGATCAGTTCATTTATGCTGTTTATCTTCAAAATTTCCTGCAGGAAGAGGAAAATTGTGGTAAAGTCCTTTTCATAGCCGGTTTTTTGGTGCTGGATGGATTCCAGATCAATAAACTTATAATCTTCCTCGGAAAGTTGAAATAGGAAACTGCGGAGCTTTTCCCGGGCTGCTGTATCTTTTACGAAGTGAGCTAAGAGATCGTCCTTACAGAAAAAATTAAGCAGGGACTGCAGGGAGATCAAAAATGGGGTTCCTTCCCAAATCAGGGATTTTATGATTTCGTTCACTGCCTGAAAAAATCTGAAAATGCGGGTTGCAGCAAAAGGAAGATCTGAGGAAAGGGAAAATTTCTGCTGTGAGAGTAAATGAGCGTAAGGTTGATCCTGCAATTGAAAATCTATGATAGTGGCTTTTTCATTTTCTTCCAGATTGCTGGTAAGCTGAGCGATCATTTGGGTCGGATCTGATGAGATATACAGGTCTATTTTATTTTTT
>LKUH01000031.1 GCA_001412425.1 Candidatus Cloacimonas sp. SDB | reverse complement strand
GTTTGAGCCAGTTTTGCCATCAGTGGCAGCAGTTCTTCATCACCATGATTTGTGATTGATTGTAATCCTGTTGCCAGTGTCCTGATCTCGGAAGCCTGATCCTTGAAAGCAATATTTACCAATGTTACAGCTTGTCTCTGTTTCAGTGAAGCATTCAGAAAGTCATTAGCTTTGCCGATAACTCCATCGACTACAGTCTTTAATGACTGCAGGTTAATCATCACATCACGAATGGTTGCCAGAGCAGTTTGAGCATCCATTCTTATATTAGATGGAGTTTCTGCTTTTACTTTGAGATTATCGACCTGCCCTTCAACATCTGCTACTGCACCTTTGGCATCTCCATTCTCAATGATGATCCTGAACTTCAAAGATGCCATTAGTAGTTCCTGATAATGATTTCCGTTTTAGGTTTTGATGCACCAGAAAGAGAATAGAGAGTTTCTACATTCTCTATCTTAAAGCCTTTATATAACTCTCGAATGTATTGATGGTCATTGTAAGATAATAGCCACTTACCTTTGATTGATTTGAGTAGCTGGTTCAGCTCTTCATGCTGATCAAAGCAATCTGCCAAATCCCTTTCATAAAGGTCTTCATGCTCGTAGTATGGAGGATCGATATAAAAGAAACTTCTGCAGTTATCGTATTTATTGATAACAGCATCAAAGCTGAGTTTTTCAATTACCACATCCTTCAGTCTTTCCGCTGCTTGCTGGAGTTTATCTCCATTGCGAATCGGCAGCATTGATCTGTGACCGCGAACAGCAAATGTCTTGGATAAACTACCGAAAGAGCATGCCAGTTTATAGTAGAAAACCATAGCTCTTTCAAAGTCTGTTCTCGGTTTCATATTAAGAAACTCAGTGAATAATTCTCTGGAAGCCATAAACTTTTCTACTTCTGTTTTGAAGGCATCTGGATGGTATTTCACATGTCTCCAGAAGTTGATCAGTTCACCATTGATATCATTCAAGACTTCCCGATACTTATGCTTCTTGGAGATTTGCCAGTCTTTATGATCTGAGCTTTTACCAAACAGGATCCAAGCTGCTCCGCCAAAGGGTTCACAGTATGTATTGTGTTTTGGGATTAGTGGAACGATAACCTTTCTAAGTAATCTTTTACCACCTACCCAACCGATGATGCTGTTCATTATCTATCCCAGTTAAATCCATTGCCGAAGTGTCCCCACTTGGCAGTTTCACGATAGATTGGTTTGTTTAGATCCAGATATTCGATGATCCCCTTGGGAGTCAGATTATATCCGGAAACCGGAAATTCTTTGCCGTCAACAATAGCTGTAGCTTCCATTGGATAGGCAACACCAATAGCATAAGCAAGTCTCACAAATACTTCTTCAGCATTGAATTTACGCAGGTAATCAACAGCGATCTTGCGAGCCATATAAGCAGCAGACCGATCAACTTTGGTTGCGTCTTTGCCTGAGAATGCTCCTCCACCCAGTGGAATACGAGGTCCATAATTATCAACTGCCAGCTTCCTGCCTGTAAGTCCGGTATCAGCTTCAAAGCCACCTTTACTCCA
>LKUH01000030.1 GCA_001412425.1 Candidatus Cloacimonas sp. SDB | reverse complement strand
TTAAACAACAAATAATTGCTGAAATTTTTTAATTTTATAATTTCAGCCACTCCAATGTTTTTCTGATCCCTTCCTCAAAATCTGTACGAGGATCGTATCCCAGAATCTCTTTACTTTTACTTATATCCGCATAGGTTATGTCAACATCTCCGGGCTGCAGCGGTTGGAATTCCTTAACAGCTTTTTTGCCTGTAACTTTTTCCAGGATAGAGATCATTTCATTTAATTCTATAGAATGAGATTCTCCCAGATTGAATATCTCATATTTCCAGCCTGAATTGATAAAATCAATTGTCCTGATAACGCCTGCAATTATATCATCTATATAAGTATAATCCCTGCTGGTTGTGCCATCTCCGTAAACAGTAACAGGCTGCTCAGCCAGGATTTTTCTCATAAATTTAATAATAGCCAGATCAGGACGCTGTCTGGGACCATAAACTGTAAAGAAGCGTAAACAGGCGATGGACATCTTCTCCAGATAATGGTAGGTATGACAGATAAGTTCTCCGGCTTTCTTGGAAGAAGCATAGGGAGAAATGGGATTATCGACCGGATCGGATTCAGAAAATGGTATTCGCTTGTTTTTCCCGTAAACAGAAGAAGAAGAAGCAAAAATAAATTTCCTGACATCATTCTTGCTGCATTCTTCCAGCAGGTTAATTGTTCCCATAATATTAACTTCATTATACAATCTGGGATTAGCTATGGAAGGTCTCACTCCCGCCATGGCTGCCAGGTGAATGACCATATCGAAATTATTTTGGGAGAAAATCTGGTTTAGACTTTCAACCTCTCTTAAATCTGCTTCTACCAGCCGAAAATTCCTGTGCTTAAGAAAACCACTGATATTGTTCCGTTTAATTTCCGGATCATAAAAATCGCAGAAATTGTCCATTCCGACAATCTGATGTGAAGCCAACAATTTTTCACAAAGGTGGGAACCGATGAATCCTGCACAACCTGTTACCAGTATTTTCATTTTCCCTCGTTTTAATAAATTACAATTCGTTTCTTCTAACTGCGGCCGATACCATAATATGTAAAGCCCAGTTCCTTCATCTCCTGTGGATCATATTGATTTCTGCCGTCAAATATAACAGGTTCTTTCAACAGTTCTTTAATAGCCGGAAAATCTGGATAACGAAACTGGTTCCATTCGGTTATTAATAAAAGTGCATCGGCACCCTGCAATGCTTCATAATTCTCTGCAGCATAGGAGATCTCGGGGTTGTCACCCAATACTTTTTTAGCTTCATCCATTGCAACAGGATCGTAAGCGACTATTTTAGCGCCGGCGTCGATCAGCATTTTTATAATTACGCGTGAAGGCGCTTCCCTCATATCATCTGTTTTAGGTTTAAAGGAAAGACCCCAGACGGCGAAAGTTTTACCGGTAAGGTTTTCCCCGAAATGTTTAAATACTTTTTTAGCCAGAAGTTTCTTCTGATCTTCATTAACGGCTTCAACAGCCTGCAGGAGGCGTGATTTTAAACCAACTTCTTCTGCGATTTTTATAAGGGCTTTAACATCTTTTGGAAAGCAGCTTCCCCCGTATCCCACTCCAGGATAAATGAACTTATATCCTATCCGCGAGTCGGATCCTATACCCTGCCTGACTTCATTCACGTCTGCCCCAACCAGTTCGCAGAGGTTGGCAATATCATTCATAAAAGAAATTTTCGTCGCCAGCATAGCATTGGCGGCATATTTTGTCATTTCAGCAGAGCGTACAGACATGATAATCAGTTTATCGCGGGTGCGGCAGAAGGGAGCATATAGTTCTTTCAGTATCTCAGCACATTTTTCACTATCTGTTCCCACCACAACCCTGTCCGGCTTCATGGAATCGTTAATGGCATCACCTTCTTTCAGAAATTCCGGATTAGAAACAACATCAAAAGTAAGTGGAGAATTTCGTTTATTCAGTTCTTTCTGAATTGTAAGTTTTAATTTATCTGCCGTACCGATGGGTACAGTTGATTTATCAATTATAATGAGATGTTTGTTCATGAACTTACCAATACTTTCTGCAACTGCCAGAACATACTGCAGATCAGCGGATCCATCTTCACCGGGAGGAGTTCCAACAGCGATGAAACAGATTTCGGAATTTTCAACAGCATATTTCGTATCAGTGGTGAATTGTATCCTCTTTCCAGCAGAATTGCGTTGGATCATCTCTTCCAATCCGGGTTCCCAGATAGGAACCTTACCGCTATTAAGCATATTGATCTTCTGTACGTCAGTGTCGACACAGATCACATTGTTGCCCATCTCAGCAAAGCAGGTACCAGTTACCAGACCAACATAACCCGTTCCGATTACTGCAATTTTCATAATCACTCCTCAGTATAATTATCTTAAACAATTAGAAAATTCATGAATTTCACTAAAAACAAATTTGAAGTTTCTGCCCCTAGTTTATTTGTCAATTGTTTTTGGCTTCTGATATTTCAGGTAATTTGATACAATATATCTACTTCCACACTATTCCTTTATCACGCAGCAGGTTAATTATTTCCTGCACATTTTCTTCTAATTTGTGAGGATCAGCGATGAGATCAGGTTGGGCTGGAATTTCATATCTAAGATCAATTCCTGGAATATGTTTAAGCTCTCCCGCTTCAGCTTTTTTATACAGTTCTCTGGAAGTATGTTTTTTGCAATACTCCAGCGTAGCATCCACATAGATCAGGTAAAAACGTTCTTTCCCGATTATCTCAGCAATCTGCCGCCTGATTCTATCGGTGGGAGATATAAAATTGCAGATGGTCAGCAAACCCTGATCATTGAGCATGCGGCTTACTTCAGCAACCCGGCGCAGGTGTTCAGCCCGATCGGACGCAGTAAAATCAAGTTCTCTGGAAAGACCGGATCGAATACTGCTGCCGTCCAGTAAAACTGTTTTATATTCGCTGTTGAAAAGTTCCTTTTCCAGGGTGTAGGCAAGTTCTTTCTTACCAGAACCATGCAACCCGGTGATCCAGATAGTAGCGCCTTTCTGCCGGTATTTCTGTTCGCGTAATTTTACGGGGATCAAACTTGTGTCAGCATAAATCGTCTGACGATCGGTATCTGTGATTCGGCTGGGCATATCATCCTGCGAAACCCGGTCAATTATCATGCCTACAGCGCAGGTATTATTAGTAATGGGATCTATCAAGATCAAGGATCCTGTCGTTTTATTTTTACTATAAGGATCAAAATAGATCGGTCTTGCAGTGGTGATAACTATTCTGCCGATTTCATTCAAATGCAGAATATCTGCATCCTGTTTATGCAGAGTGTTAACATCCAGCTTATAGCGTATCTTATCCAGCCGGGCTTTGGTATAATTGGAAGTATGCTTCAGTAAAAATTGTTTACCTGAATCCAGAGGAATTTCATCCATCCATACCAGCATGGCTTCGAACTGACGTTCAATACGAGGTAAATTATTGGGATGAACCAGCATATCTCCGCGGCTGATATCAATCTCATCCTCCAAAGTAACTGTTACAGATTGGGGTGGAAAGGCATATTCTATTTCTTCGTCATAAGTTACGATATTTTTAATCCTGCTTCTTCGGCGGGAAGGAAGCACCATTATCTCATCATTTTTACGAATTATACCAGAAGCAACCTGGGCACTGAAACCTCGAAATTTGTTGTCGGGGCGCAGCACATATTGTACCGGATATCTCAGATCAATAAAATTGTTATCGGAACTGACCTGAATTGTTTCCAGCAGATTCAACATGGTTGGACCATTGTACCAGGCAAGATTCTCGGTTCTGTCCACCACATTATCGCCTTTCAAAGCAGAAAGAGGAATGAAGTGGAGATCAGGAATGTTAAGTCTGATAATGAATTCCTTATATTCCTTGCAGATCCGATTGAAACCTTCTTCATCGTAATCTACCAGATCCATTTTATTGACTGCCAGTATAACGTGTTTGATTCCCAGCAGCGAAACAATAAAAGTATGACGCTTGGTCTGAGTAGTAATACCTTTCTCGGCATCCACCAGCAGAATAGCCAGATTGGCAGTTGAAGCTCCGGTTACCATATTACGGGTGTATTGTTCATGCCCGGGTGTGTCGGCAATGATGAATTTTCTTTTATTCGTGGAAAAATAACGATAAGCCACATCAATGGTAATTCCCTGTTCTCTTTCTGCTTTCAGTCCATCTAACAGGAGAGCATAATCTATCTCCTCTCCGGCATGTCCCACTCTTTTGCTGTCCCTTTCCAGTGCAGCCAGTTGATCTTCATACAGTCTTTTACTATCGAAGAGCAGCCTTCCTATAAGAGTAGATTTCCCATCATCAACCGATCCGGCTGTGAGCAGGCGCAGCAGATCTTTTTTTTCATCCTGATCAAGAAAAGAAAGGATATCAAGATTTCGGGAAGTTGATAGTTTTTCATCTTTCTTTGTTTTCATTGTTAATTATCCTGACCTATTTGTCTATTTTGGGCAGCATTTTATAAAATGCTCTTTTAGTACAGCCAGTTGCAAGGCAGGCTGATTAACTTCCGTATGTGGTTTATGTTCAATTCAAAGCTCCTATTCATTCAGTTTCCAGGCAAAAACAGCGCCTAGAAATAACCTTCCCGTTTCTTCTGTTCCATACTGCCCTCTTCATCAAAATCAATAACCCTGGTTGTCCGTTCTGAACTGGTTACCAGAAGCATTTCTTCCACTATCTTTTCAATTGTATCCGCTTCCGATTCAATAGCTCCGGTAAGGGGATAACAACCCAAAGTGCGAAATCTCACCATACGCATTTCGGCATGAGCCGCCATTTCCCTGGGCATGCGATCATCATCTACCATTATAAGGTTGCCATCCAGTTTCACAGTGGATCTTTTTTTAGCAAAATAGAGTGGAACAATAGGAATATTTTCCAGCCTGATATACTGCCATACGTCCAGTTCAGTCCAATTGGAAATGGGAAATACTCTAATGGATTCACCCTTTTTTATTTTGGTATTGAAGGAATTCCATAGCTCCGGACGTTGATTTTTCGGGTCCCATTGATGGAACTTATCACGAAAAGAGAAAATTCTCTCTTTAGCTCTTGATTTCTCTTCATCCCGGCGCGCTCCGCCAAAAGCAGCATCAAATTTGTATTTGTCCAACGCCTGGAGAAGAGCCTGAGTCTTCATAATATCGGTATGTACTTTACTGCCATGTGTAAAAGGTCCTATACCCGATTCATATCCTTCCTTATTGTAATGGACTATCAGGTCCCAGTTTTTCTCCTTTGTGTAGAAATCACGAAATTCGATCATCTCGCGGAACTTCCATTTGGAATCAATATGCATCAAAGGAAATGGAACTTTGCCGGGAAAGAAGGCTTTTTCTGCCAGTCGCACCATCACTGAGGAATCTTTACCTATCGAGTATAACATCACCGGATTTTCAAATTCAGCTGCAACTTCCCGAATTATGTGAATCGCTTCGGCTTCAAGTTCTTTTAAATGAGTTAAAGAATATTTTTCTTCAGTCATTTCACCTCAATTATCGCTTTCTCTTTTAGATATTGGAAGATCTTCTCAACTGCAACTGTAATTTCTATTTTATCACTTTCCACCACAAGATCAGGATTTTCCGGCTCTTCATAGGGTGATGACACTCCGGTAAAATCCTCGATCTCACCACTTCTTGCCTTATTGTATAATCCTTTCACATCTCGCCCTTCGCAGACCGAAAGCGGGCATTTAAGATACACTTCTATAAATCGCCCCTTCTCCAGCTTTGCTCTCACAGCCTGTCTGTCCTGCCGGTAAGGTGAAATAAAAGCAGTTAAGGTTATCAAGCCGGCTTCGACAAATAATTTTCCCACTTCTCCAATCCGCCTGATATTCTCTTTGCGGTCCTGCGGAGAAAAACTGAGGTCTCCATTCAAGCCCTGCCTTACGTTGTCGCCATCCAGCACATAACAGAGATTGCCATTAGCGGTAAGCTTTTTTTCCAGAGCATAAGCAATGGTAGATTTTCCTGATCCGGATAAACCCGTGAACCAGATCAACACACTCTTCTGATTAAGCAGTTTTTCACGATCGTATCTGCCAATTTCTCCTCTCTGCAATACAGTATTTATTGATTTCATATATTTTCCTGCAGTTATTATTTTGAAATGAATCTATCAAGATCATCTTCTGTGTTAATGATCACAAATCCTTCATTCCGCAGATCGGGTTTATTGTAGGTTAATCCAGTTTCCAGTATTCTATCCTTACCGGAAAATCTGAAGATCGCATCACCAGCTGCCACATCCCATTCCATGGTGGGGCTTAAGCGGGGATAAATATCAACTTTACCTTCTGCAACATAGCAAAATTTCAGCGAGCTTCCCACCTGTACCCGTTTTCTGACATTTAATTTAGAAAGAAAAAGCTCCAGCTCTTCAGAAGGATGCGAACGACTTTCGGCTACCCGGAGCGGTTCATTCAGCTTAACTTTTCTGGACTGAAGAAGAATATCATCATTACCAATTCTCTTACGGCTTCCTGTCTGAAGTGAGGCAAAATACAGCCATTTTTTCACCGGAAAATAAATCACTCCCAGAATGGGCTGCTTATTTTCAATTAGAGCAATATTTATGGTAAATTCACCATTTTTTTTGATAAATTCCTTGGTTCCGTCCAGCGGGTCAACCAGCCAGAATTTCTGCCAGTTTTTTCTTTTTGTATAGGAAGCTATTCCGCTCTCTTCGCTGATAATCGGAATATCTGGCGCAATATCTTCTAACCCAGCCACAATTATTGCATTAGCTGCCAGATCTGCCAGAGTTAAGGGAGAATTATCACTTTTATAATCCACTTTATAATCCTGGTAATAGTATTCCAGAGTTTTTTCTCCCGCTTTCTGGGCTAGAATGATTATCTGGTTCAGCAGCTCCGGTAAATTTTGAGAAGTATTACAAGTTGAGCCTATCATAAGAGTGGTCCATTTGTAAATATATTTGCTTCAGTTCTTTCCATCAATATCCTTTTAGATCTTTTATCTGCTTGTTTGAAATTTTAATTTTGCTTATTTGTCAATTGAAATGTCTGTAGAAAATCAGGAAATTGTTATTTATGCTCTGTTCTAAATACATAAAATAATTGAATTAATCTGGTTTTCCAATTATGAAATCTGCTTTAAATCCGAAATCCCTTTTCTCCTGTTTATCTTAAAATTATTCTTTTAAGTAAAAATTATATTGACCTACCTGAAGAAAATCTGTGAGATCTTCACATAATTTTGAGTGTTATAATGATTCGGGAGATATTATGAAAAAGAAAAAACTATTCCAGATATTTGAATTACTTACTCTCCTGTTTTTAACACTGCTAATTCTCACGAGCTGCAATAATCAATATGATGAACTTAACCTGGAGGCTTATCAATATCGGGACACCAGAGAACTGGTAAAATTTGTTTATCAGAGTGCCCTGAAATTTGAAGCTGGAGGACCAAACAGGTTGAAACATTTCCAAAATAATCGAAATTTATATCAGAATGACAATTTCTACCTCTATATTTACAAATTGGACGGTACTAATGTTTTCCATTCCGGCATGCCCCAGCTGGAAGGAAATAATCTACCAGATATTACTGACGTAAAGAGTAAAAAATTGTTTCAGCTTGTAACAGAAGCCCTGGCTAATGAAAATAATCCTCACGCCTGGATGCATTATATGTGGTGGACTCCCGGCAAATTCTATCCCGTTCCCAAATCTTCCTGCCATTTCAAAGTTAAAACCGAAGACGGAACAGAATACTTTGTGGGAGGAGGATTAGATTATCCGCAAGAAGAGAAAGAGTTTATCAGAATTATTGTAGACACCGCAGCTGAACAAATTCAGCTCAAAGGTTTGTCAGCAATGGAATCTATTGCTGATCCGTTATCTCAATATAATTTTCGCGATGTTAAAATCTTTGCTTTCCAGGAAGATGGGGAAATACTGATCTCGCCTGTTCTGGAAAGTAATCTCGCTGATCTCAGGTTAGTGGAATGCACCGATCAGGTTAAGCACAAACCTTTCGTTAAAGCACTGGAAAATTTGCAGAACAGCAACAGCACCTGGGAAGTTTTCATGGCTAAAGACCGCTATCAAAGAACATTGATTAAAAAAAGCCTTTATCTTAAAAAAGTCGATCTAGCAGATAAAACGATCTATGTGGGAGCAATAACAGATCTTCCACAACCACCCTGGACAGGATAAAAATAATGAAGAATAATAAAAACAAAAAATTTGAATATACCGTAAATGAAGTCCCGCCTGTCGGACATTTACTTGTTTCATCGATCCAGCATCTTCTAATAATGTTCGTTTCTCTGAGTTTTCCCGTAATATTTGCCAGTCAAACTAATGCTGGACCACAATTCACTGCATCTCTAATCACTTTTTCTATGCTGGCTGCAGGATTGGGCTCGATAATTCAATCTGTTGGACTGCCTTTTATAGGCTCCAAATATCTCTGTCCTAATATATGTGGTCCCTCCTATTTCAGTCTATCACTTTCCGCCGGCTGGATAGGTGGTTTACCCCTGTTGCGCGGAATGATCATAATCGCTGGTCTGGTAGAAATGATACTCGCTCCTATCGTTCAGAAACTTAGAAAAGTCTTTCCAACCTATGTCACTGGACTCGTTGTAGCAATGGTTGGAATAAGTGTAATAAAAGTTTCGGTTACTTCTTTATTTGGAATTTCAATTAGGGGAGATGCCATTTACAGCAGAAATTTGGTGGTAGGTTTGATCTCTCTGTTAGTTATGGTATTCTGTAATATCTGGGGAAAAGGATTAATAAAAATGTACTGCCTTCTCATAGGCTTGTTGGCCGGTTGGATAATAGCTTTAATTATGCTTCCTGAAGCTCTCGGTGATCTGCAGATCGTTAAGGGAAAACCAATTTTTGCCCTGCCTTATATTGGAAGTGAGTTTAAAAAGATCACTTTCGATCTTAAATTGCTGATCCCCTTTATCGTAATTGCCATCAGCGGTTCATTGAAATCCTTTGGTAATCTACTGGCAGCTCAGAAAATATCTGAACCGGAATTGGAAAAAACAGATTTTGTTCCCATTCGTAAAGGATTACTGGCAGACGGACTTTCGACAGCTTTGGCAGGTTTAATTGGTGGTTTGGCAGTTGATACTTCTTCCAGCAATATTGGACTGGCAGGGGCTACCAAAGTTGTCAGCCGCTGGATAAGTGTGGGAGCAGGAACTATATTTGTGATTCTTGCTTTTTTCCCTCAGATCACTGCTGCATTTTCCATTATTCCAAAACCTGTTCTGGGAGCTGCCATAATTTTCACCGGTTGCTTTATGATCTGTACGGGTCTGCTGGAAATGTTCAGTGAAAGCTGGGATCAGCGTAAAACTTTTGTGGTCGGTATTTCTCTGTTCCTGGGTTTGAGCACTGCCTTTCTGCCAGACGTCTATGCCCGGGCACCACATATAATTCAAACTTTTTTCACCGATCCTCTGCCCACTACTACTATATTGGCTGTAATTCTGAATCAGATATTTAATCTGGATCTTCAATTTAAAAAAAATAATTCAAAAATCTGATCTCTCTTCAGGAAAACTGAATTTATAATTGTTTAAGTTTACTCTTTGTGCTTTAAATTCATTAAATCTGCGAATAATTCCTGCCAACTTACTACCGCAGTTCCCAGTTTTCCAACTTTGATGCCGGCAGCATGATTAGCCATTTCAGCTGCTGTAACCATATCTGCACCACTGGTTAATGCCAGAGTAAGAACTGCAACCACAGTGTCACCAGCTCCTGAAACATCATAAACTTCTTTCGCTGTAGTTGCTATTCTAACAACATTTTCTCCATCAACAACATACATACCTTTGGCACCCGCAGTAATGATTATTCCCGCTTTAAATTTATCGGTCAGTTTCAAACCGGATTGGTGAAAATCTTCATCCTGTTCGATCTGAATTCCACTCATCAATTCAGCTTCATTTTTATTGGGAGTAAGTAAATCGACAGCTTTATACCAGTCTTTATGCTTCGGTTTGGGATCAACAACCAGCAAGATCCTGCTGTCTTTACAGAATTTTTTCAGCTTCTCCATCAGTTTTTTGGTAATTGTACCTTTAGCATAATCCGATACTATCAAAGCATCAAGATCATTTATCGACATAAGTTTGCTGATAAAAGCATTTTCCAGATGAGATTCGATATAGGTTGTATCTTCAAAATCGATCCTGAGCAGTTGCTGATTCAAACTGATGATTCGGGTTTTCTTTGTAGTCTTTTTCTTTTCATCACTTAAGATCCCGGTAGTATCAATACCAAGCAAATCGGCTGCACCAAACAGAATATCTCTGTTTTCATCTTCTCCGGTTATACCCAGCAGAAAGGTCTCCGCTCCCAAAGCTACCAGATTACTTGCCACATTGGCTGCACCGCCGGGAATATATTTTTCATCTGTAACTTTAACAACCGGAACCGGAGCCTCCGGTGAAATTCTGTCAACCTCACCAAAGATGTATTTATCCAGAATGATATCACCGATCACAGCGACCTTTTTCCCCCTGAAATTATCCATCACTTTCATGATATTTGTCATCATACTTCCTTCCTCCAATTACACTGCCAAAATCAGCAAACTTTAATTAACGATCTCAGTCAACCTGAACTTTATTTTCTTAATAAAAAATTTAATTACCCGTCATTTAAATCAGAATTCACGACGAAAGAGTATTAATCTTTTCTGCTCTGGATGCCTATACATTATTGCACCCATCCCCCCAAAAATACAAATTATCAG
>LKUH01000029.1 GCA_001412425.1 Candidatus Cloacimonas sp. SDB | reverse complement strand
GTTTTCGCAGGAAACTTCTGAAAGGAATTTGCGCAGCCAATTCCTTCCCTTCCGGGCGTGCCATAATGAATTTGCCGCAAATTCATTTTAGAAGTGTACCAGTTTTCGGGGAGAAGGTCACTGCAGTTATAATAATTAAAGTTAATAGGACAACTCTTTGACTTTTCATTCTATTTTCTACTGGTTATTTACCAATTTTTCGATTGTTGCCAAATAGTTGGCATAAGCCTTTTTCCCTTTGGCGCTTACCCAATATACGGTAATTGGCTTTCTCTCAACAAAACTCTTTTTTAAAGAGATATAGCCGGCATCTTCCAATTTCCTGAGATGAGTGCTGAGATTGCCATCAGATGTTTTAGTCTGTTTTTTCAGAGTCGCAAAATCAGTTTTACCACGCACCAAGAGAATTGTCATGATTGCCAATCTGATGCGAGCATGAATAATGTCATCAATCTCCTGATAATCAAAGATAGCTGTTTGCTCGGTAGACATCTTACCGATTCTCCTTTCTCCACTGCGATTCCAGTTTCAGGCCGGGAACAACCTGCAGCAAGAACATCAAACCAGCAAAATAGAGCAGAGTATTGCTGCCGCCGTATACGTCCACTTTTACCAAAAAGAATAAAGCAATTGAACTAATCCACCAGAGAACTCCGACAACTTTCAGCCATTTGTATTGATTTAGATGTCCGTTAATGAAATAAGCGCTGCCTAACAGTGTACCCATAATGGGTGATATTGCATAAAGATTCAGCACTCCAGCCAAGGAAGCAACGAATGCTAAAATCATCATTGCTACGCCCTGTGCCAGCCAAATAACCCCTAACAATTGTTGAGAAAAGGTCGAGACTGTAAATTTCTCGCGTTGGCGTTCGATCAGATAAGAAATTGTGAATCCTAAACTGGAAGCGATTACCCAGACTAACAGATAATACCAACCGGTGCGCATCGGTCTATGCACGCCCCAATAAGTCAGCGAGAGGGCGATGATCACAAAGACTCCCCAGATAATAGAAGGCATACCACTGCCCAAAGCTAATTTGCGATTGTCCTCAACCAGGGATTTGATCAGATTTAAACTTTCTTGTGCGTTTTTCATTTTCTTCTCCTTTATTGCATTGTACTTTGAAATACAAAGTCAAACTATTTTGAAAGTTATTCATGGCAAGGCTTTTTTTGTCTGAAGCACTAATGATAGGTAAATATGCTGAAAAAAAATCTTTTTAAACTGAGGAAAATCTGGATTTATTTCACAATTGCTATTGGTGATATAATAATTTCACCATAAAAAAAATAGTTCTTTCCATTGCTCATATTTAATAACCAGTCAATTTAGCTGAAAATTTTCGATTGATTGATATACTTTCTTGGTTTGGGTACGTTCCCGTCATATACGACGCTTTGCCGAAGTAAGCCGGGAGCGATCACATCACATAAATGGAAGCGCGGATTTTGCTCACCAGTTCGTAAGATGCTTCGCAGAAGCTGACATGGGTTGCATCGATCTCCATCGTCTCGCCGGCAAAATGGCATTTTTAGCTCCGCTGATCCGCACGCTGCCGCCTAACTTCTTACCACCGTTAATAATAAATTTATCCATATCAATTTTCCTTTATTCCACTTCTAAATGTCTGGCTAATTTATCAATCGCAACGTTGTGTTTTGCTGTTTCCATCTGAGAAAGATTATACAATTTCCATTTGATTGCCGGTAGTTCCTTGATGTGAGTAAAATCCAATAAATCCCATTCAGGTTTCATCTTTTTGAAAGAAAGGATGAATTTACTTTCATTTTCCGTTAATGAATCAGTAATGATATTAATCAGTTTTTCCCGTGCTTCGTTCAATTCCTGCAGAGATAATTTAACTCGAGTCATTCCTTTGAATTCTGTTTCATAGCTTCTGGTAATGTCGATTCTGTTTGGATTCAAGAGTTCCATGATCGGTCGGGAATGACTGAGCAGATAGACGATAAATGCTTTACGAATTTCTTCTGTAATTCCTTCATTCCGAAATAGAATAGCAATATCAAAAAGATCACGCGGATGTTGGCGATCTAAGGCAGCACAGATTTTACCAGCATAAAGATCGGGAGTGGAAAGGATTTGAATTTCTACATTCTTCTGAAATAATTTCTGTGCTTCTACGGACAATTCAACCATCTGAGGAGAAAAGACACGTCCTCTTAAAATGAAATTCGTTTCGATTTTGACATAATAATCTTCCACAAATACCGTAAATGTACTGATAAATTTCGTACCTTTGATTTGTTTTCGAACAATCCTGCATTCTGGTATTTGGTGCCTGATAAAATCTTCAAAATCCAAAAGCATGGATGTGATTTTTTTCAGACTTGAGTTTCTATTATTTATAGGAAGATAGGTTAGGTCGATATCGACTGATAATCTCTCTAAATTACGGACAAAAAGATTTATGGCAGAACCACCCTTCAAAGCAAAATCTTTTTCCTTGTTCAAAAACGGCACAAATTCCAACAATAGATTGGCTTGATTAAAATACAGGGAGTTCATCATTCTTATCCAATTCTGGAACCGTTATCAGATATTTTTTATCAAGTTTACCATTTTCATCTATAACCCGTTTCCCATGACCTAGATCGACGCTTTTTAAATCTAATTTTTTAAACCAAAATTGTTCTGATTGCTCCGAAAAGAATAGAAATAATCTTTTCACTTTTATTGAATTACAGTTTTCTAACAACAACTGAACCAAATCGGATCGCAATGTCGTTAGAAGCTCAAATAATTTATAAGCTTCGTCAAAACTCTGATTTTGAGGAAGGTTATGCAACATTTCAAATGCAGCCAGCTCGGGAGATGCTATCTTTATCGAGAAACTTTTATAATTGTAATCAACAAAACATTCAACGGGATATTCGGAAAAGAGGTTGGTTGGTCGAAAGATGCATTTATCAGCATCTTGCAGTTTGAAAAACCACGCAGGCAATCTATCTTCCTGAGAACTATACAGATAAACGTTGTGAAATCGAAATGGTATATAATGTGCTCTTCCCAGAAGCTGTAAGGCGGATTTGCCGGCAGGATGAACATCTGAATGATTTTGGGTTTGCAAAGTGTAAACTCCGCCAAGCCAGTCAACTTTATCTTCTTTTTGCTTGAAAGCACCTCTTCCCACGTTTTCTAACCAATTGCTTTCTTTATAACGAAATACCAAATCGTTGCTAATTCCGTTTTTGTGTAAATAAGCAGAAGTATAGACAGTTCCTTTTGGCCAATTTTGCATTAAATGGTTTATTTTTCCCATAATAAATTTACTATTCCTCAATTTGTGAGAGAAATATTAAACCTTTTTGGTTTAATATTCCACTTGAAACATTACTAATACTCTATTTTCGAGACAAAATTTAAACCAAATAGATTCTTTAGCAAGTAATATTTTTTATTCAGTCCGCATCATCCTCTCAAATCCGTTCAAATCCTGAAAACTTCGATTCTGATAAAACTGTTCTGCAGAAATATCCGTTGCTGTAACAAGCGAATCCAGCAGGACTTGAACCCTGTTGTTCTTTTAATAGTAAATTATGATCTGAACAATGATAAGGTCTGAATGATTATTGTATCCCTGAAGTTTTCGCAGGAAACTTCTGAAAGGAATTTGCGCAGC
>LKUH01000028.1 GCA_001412425.1 Candidatus Cloacimonas sp. SDB | reverse complement strand
AAAAGGTTTTTTTGCCGATATGGTCATATTTAAACCAGAAGAAGTAAAAGATAATGCGACTTTTTTAGATCCCCATCAATATTCTTCCGGGATCTGTTATACGATTGTAAATGGTAAAATTGCCTTTGATTCAAGTCAGCCGAATATTCAAAGATATGGACGTATCCTTACCCCATAAAATTGAAAAGAAGTCATCAATTATTAGACTAAGATAATCGTTATATCATACTACAAAAACTTATTGTAATTTTAGTGTTAGCAAAAATAATATGGATGGGAGGTGATGAAAGGAAATAAAATATATAAAAATTGTTCAGAAGTAATTAGACATCAAGAAAGGAAGAGGTAATTCAGATGAAGAAGAAATTGAATATTATGATAATTTGGGCAATGATTTTGTCAATACTTATACTTTTTAGTGGTGTTTCAGCTGCCCAAACCGTAGAGCTTAGCCTTGCAGATTCAACAGGAACAGAAGGTTTAAGAGGCAAAGGCGTGAGTATACTTGTTGAGGAGATTGAAAAACATACTGATGGTCAGGTAAAAATAAATGTTTATTGGGGAGAATCATTGCTAAAAAGTGCTGAAATATTGGATGGGGTTGCCAATGGTGTAGTAGATATGGGATATATTAATGCAAATTATTATCCGAATAAACTGTTTTTACATAGTGCATTTCCGCTAATTCCCCAAGCACCAATTTCTTTTGAAAATAAAAATTGGGTATATTCCCAATGCTTAAATGAAATTCCGGAAATAAAAGCTGAAATGTCAGCCCAAAATCAAAAGCTTATATATCTTAATGGTGTATTGCCAATGACAATCTGTTCAACTAAACCTATGACTAGCTTTGATGATCTAGAGGGGAGAAAAATACGCTCTTCAAGTCGCTGGATACTGGCTTTATTAAAAGATTTTGATGCAGTTCCTGTATCCGTGCCCTGGGGTGATTGTTACATGGCACTTCAGACCGGAACTATCGATGGTGTATTTACGAATTTAGATGGTATTCATCGCACCAAGCTGGATGAACCTGCTCCCCATATTTTCGCCTGTAAGGAATTATGGGCAGCTACTCCATTTATGTATACCATTAATATGGATAGATGGGATTCTTTGTCAATAGATATTCAAGAAGGAATCCTTGCAGGTTGCCAGGCTGCAGTAGAACGCTTTGGCGAAATTTATGAACAAGAATGGGATAGAGTTATTGCCGAACAGAAAGAACAGGGATGCACAGTTACCTTAGCTTCTGAAGAGGAAATTGCAAAGTGGGTTAATACACCTAGTTTACCTGAACTGCAGCAACAATGGATTCAAGAAGCAGAAGAAGCCGGAGCAGAAAATGCCGAAGAAGTATTTAAACAAATTCAAGATTTCGTTAAACAGGGTATTGAAAAGGAACAATAATATTAATTAACTAATTGGCTAATATAACCTGAGATGTTGAATCTAGGACCAGTATCTCAGGTTATATTTATTATTCATATAATATTAATATTATAATGTAATTTTATATATAACAGAT
>LKUH01000027.1 GCA_001412425.1 Candidatus Cloacimonas sp. SDB | reverse complement strand
ATTAAAAAACACTTTTGCAATATAATAATTACAATTTCCAGCTATCCGTGTAATATAATCATTACATTCTTTTGGTAAATTATTCCTGTCTATTCATTTCTCCCTGAAGCTGTCCGGATCAATATCGTATTTTTTAAATCTGTCATAAATATTCTGTCTTTTTATCTGAGAGATCTCGGCGGCCTGGCTTACGTCTCCGTGGCATTTTTTCAGCAGGTTTTCGATATAGTTCTTTTCGAAATTGGCTTTGGCCTGGGGAAAGGGCAGGTCGTAAATCTGTCCGGCTGGAGGTCTGTAATTATTCTGCGGATTATAGATGGTGATAGGCAGATCTTCCGGCATGATCTTCTGATGTGAAGCCATGGCAACGGCATGTTCCACCGCATTTCTGAGTTCGCGGACATTTCCCTGCCAGTTCCGGTTATTGAAAATGGAGATAACGGGTTCGGAGAAGTTCAGATCCTGCTTGCCGTATTTTTTGGCATAGTCTTTCATAAAAGCGTGAGCCAGCAGCATAATATCTTCCTGCCGTTCTCTTAAAGGGGGAATGTGGATATTGATGACGTTCAATCTGTAATAGAGGTCTTCGCGGAAGTTGCCGTTGCTCACCTCTTCGTTTATATCTTTATTTGTAGCGGCGATAATCCGGACATCCACTTCGATATCTCTGTCGTCGCCGACTTTTCTGATGACACCTTCTTCCAGGGCGCGCAGCAGTTTTAGCTGGAAGGCGGGAGTAGTTTCGGTTATTTCATCCAGGAAGAGGGTGCCGCCGTCCGCTTCCTGAAAATACCCTGTTTTATCTCTTATGGCACTGGTGAAGGAGCCTTTTTTATGTCCGAACAGGGCGCTTTCCAGCAGATTTTCCGGCAGGCTGCCGCAGTTTACGGAGACGAATTTATGTTGTTTACGGCTGCTGTTACGATAGATGAGATCGGCAAAAAGTCCTTTACCGACTCCGGTTTCTCCGGAGATGAGGATAGTGGTGTCGAGGGGGGCGATTTTTTTAACTTTTTCCATCACTTTCTGAATTTCGAAGCTGTTGCCCACAATTTTATTTCTTTCAAAACCCTGGACCAGGATACGGCGCAATCTTTCGATCTCTTCCGTCTGCCATTTGGTTTTCAGGATCTTATTGATCATCAGTTTCAGCAGGTCGAGGTCTTCCACCGGTTTTTCGATAAATTCGTCCGCTCCCAGTTTCATGGCTTCCACCGCCATTTCGATGGAAGCTTTTCCGCTGATGACCATTACGGAGATATGGGGCCATTCCTGTTTGATTCTTTTCAACAGTGTAATACCGTCTTCATCGGGCATAACCAGATCGGTGAGGGCAATGTGGAAGTTATTGTTATTTAATTTTTCAACTGCTTCCCGGGCTGAAGCGGCAGTTTCGATCTCGAATTCATCTTCCAGTTGTCGTTTGAATATATCTCTGGTATCGGGTTCGTCGTCCACAATCAGGATGCGGGCATTCCGAAAAAGCTGCTGGTTTTTTTCCGAAACTAAATTATCCATAATACAGATCCTTATTTTGGATTTTCCTCGTTTACAGGAAGGCTGATGGTAAAAGTGCTGCCGATATCGGGTACTGACTCAACAGTGATCTTCCCGCCGTAACGACTGACGATGTTTTTACTGATAGCCAGGCCGAGCCCGAAACCGCTTCCTTTATCTTCGGGTTTGGTTTTGGTGGTGAAATAGGGTTCAAAAATAACATTCGTATTTTTAGTTTTAATTCCTTCCCCGCTGTCTTTTACCTGGATATTCAGTTGATTATTTTCCGTAAAGGTCTTAACCCGGATGACTTTTTCAGGGCTTTTTTCCAGAGCATCAATCGCGTTATTCAGAATATTTGCCAGGCATAAACTGATATCGCCGTAAACGGCATTAATTTCCGGAAGATCTTTCTCCAGATCAATTTTAAGGTCAACATAATGTTTAAAAAACAGGTTATGATTACAGAGGTCCAGTTCCTGCAGGATGAGGTCGTTAATGTTAATAGAGCGGATCATGGAGGAGCTGTCCAGTTTAGATTTATTCAGCACACCTTTTACAATGTGGGAGATGGATTTTCCACCTTGAATGATCTTTTCCAGGTCTTCATTTTCCGGCAGATTCTTTTTCATGAGCTGGGCATAACCCAGAACGGTGTTAAGGGGAGAATTGATATTATGGATGATACCTTCGATCCTTCTGCCGATCTCTGCCATTCTGTTGCTTTTGATCAGTTCCAGCTCCAGAGCTTGTCTGGAAGTCCTTTCTTCGACCCGGGAGGTGATATCGGTAATATTTCCGACATATATGCGGTGGTCCTGTTTAAACACGGGCATAATTTTTATCAGCAGGTATTTTCTCTGTTTCTGCGTTTTGATCTCCCATTCATGCAGGGTTAAGCCTTCCAGTTTAAGATTTGCCAGATGGTTGTCGTTCAGCTTCAGGAAATCGTTGATGTTTTTGCCGATCAATTGTTCCGAGCTGAAAATATCCAGGATATTGAACAGGCTGTTATTGCACAGGGTTATCCTCAAGTTGTCGTCCAGCCAGAAAAATCCGGAATCGAGGTTGTCGGAGATCAGTTTATATTCTTTCAGGTTTTCGGAATATTTATGCAGGGAGCGATTCATGATATTGAAGGTATTCAGCATTTCTCCCAGTACACCGCGGTAGTTTTTTTTCAGAGGTTCCAATCTGGCAGGATTCAATGAGATCTCGTTCATTCTGCTGCTGATAGTTCTGATGGGGAATAAAATTGTTCTACTGAACCAGTTTCCCAAAATGATGATTAAAATAATGGTAACTGCAATCAGGATAAGGACAAATAACAGAACACTCTGCTGGGCAAAATTGTAAATATAGCGCGGCAGGTAGACCGCAAAAACAGCCGCAGGTTCACTGAAATAAGGACAGATCCTGAATCCGATCGCCTGGGAAGAGGAAATTCTGACTATCGTATCGGATTTATTTTCAGCTATAATTTCCGCCAGGATTTTATTGATTTGAGGAACTCTGTTGTGCAATAGATCATCAAAAGCCAGGAAAGATTCTTCCAGCGGGTAGGAGGCCAGGTAATGGCTTCCTTCCACGGTCAGCATCGGGAAACCGGATAACTGCAGGTTTTCCATCGTGATAAAAATACCGTAAAAAGTGCTATTGTAACTTATTTTTTTAGTGCAGAGCAGGTACATTTTATTTCCATAGGAAGAAACTGCATATTGGGAGGCGGGACTATCGTAAATTGAATTTATCTGATTGTCTAAAAACTCCCAATTTTCTCCCAGGCTCATTTGGCGATCTTGATCGTAAATATAGAAGAAGATATTTTCCGGAAGGTTGAATTGGCGAATTTTATCTCTCAGTAGCCCTGGTTCATTTGAGGTCAGCAAAGTCCGGAATTCCGGGTCTTCCAGGATGGAATTGAAGAGGATTTCTCTATCTTTATAGAGTTGACGCAGGTGGGAACTGAATTTGCTGTTTATCTCAAGGATTTCTTTATTTTCAGCCTGTTTAATGCCGTAAACTGCCAGCTGCCATTCGATCAGAATCAGAATAAGAACAATTATGAAAGAAAGCAGGAAGAAGAGCAGAAAGATTCTTTTTTCCAGATAGAGGTTCTTTTTTTTCATTTCTGCGGGTCCTATTTTTTAATTAAAGCTTTTACCGGTTCGAGTTCATAGGGCGATCCTTCCTGGATAACTTTGAGAATTGTACCGCCGCCTGTAAAAAAATAGTAGTTTTCTTTATTTGAAGCATGTTTATAGAGCTCCGGCAGAAGGGAACGGAATTCCTGTAAAGTATCACCTCCGCCCAACAGGTTCATTGTTTCCTGGTTTGCGGCGATTATTTCATAAAGTGCTTTGGAACCGGCAGTAAAATGAGGTGTGAAGCCCATAACAGCATTAACGAACAACGTTTTTGCAGATTTGAAAACCTGCTGGATCTCAGGGGCGGCAAAGGAGGATTCATCAGCATCTAATACATAATTTAGTTTCATACCCGCTTGAAGGTCTTTTACAGCGATTGTCCTGAATTTTCCGGCTTCCTTTTTATCAGGAAGTTCAGATTCGACGATGTAGGGAATTTCTACTAATTTGTCGTGAAGATCTGCAGTGGAATCAAGAAATTTTTCAGCCGAGGCAATATCTTCCGGTTCAATTCCCTTGATTTGAATATCATATCTGGCACAGAGATAGGCATTGTAGATCACTCCGCCCATCAGCAGATGATCGGCTTTTTGCAGCAGGGCTGTAAGGGGGCCTATTTTGGTATCGAACTTGGAACCTGCGATCACAGCCAGAAAAGGTTTTTGAGGATTGAGTATTTTTTTCAGGTTCTCAATTTCTCTCTGCATCAGAAAACCGGCATAAGAGGGTAGATGTTTAGCCGGCTCCATGGTGGAAGCGTGAGGTTGCCAGGAACCGAATGCATCATTTACGAATAGATCACAGAATTCGGTTAGCATTAAACCAAATTGCAGGGTTTTTTCATTCCCGGATTCTTCTCCGGCAAACCAGCGGGTGTTGGGAAGATAGATAATGTCTAATTTGCCATCGCGAATTTTCTGCAATTTGCTTTGGATATCTATGGAGGTGATGCCGAGTTTATCTTTTTTGGTAATTTCCGGGATCTCAATTTTCTTATTTAGGGAAATTTCCAGAAAATTAACAATTGGTTGCACGGAAGTGTTCTCAGATATTTCAATCTGCCCGGTGGCTTTATCTCTTGGTCTTCCCACGTGACTCATAATGACCGGATGTCCGCCTTCATCAAGAATATAATTTATAGTCTTAAGACTGGCTTCGATGCGGAAGGGATCTTTAATTATCCCTTTTTTAACAACATTATGATCTACTCTCAACAAAACGATTTTATTTTTCAGATCTGTATCCTGAATTACCGGTAAATTCATTCTGCCTCCCATTGATATTTTATTATATCTATTTAAAAATCAAACGTGTTTTAAGTGTCAAATTTTTTCTGGATGTTCTAAAACAGGTTATATAAAAGGATTAGAAAATTACGGTTTTTTTTATAGGTTTTTAGCTTGACATTGAGTTCGATAATTAAAGATTCATAGATTATAGATTTAGTCTATAAAAAAACAACGGAGGGGTTTTATGAAAAGAACACTTATCTTGTTTATTATCTTAATGTTAGCATTAGTTCCCATAACAGCATTTGCTCAGACAGGGACTATTGCCGGAAAAGTAACTATCGAAAAGACAGGTGATCCGCTTCCTAATGCAGCTGTTTTTCTTGGTGATGCTAAGACAGGTACTTACACTCAGCAGGACGGTAGTTTCATTCTGAAGAATGTTGCAGCCGGCAGTCAGGAAGTAACAGCAAGTTTCATGGGATATAAACAGCAGACCAAAGAGATTATGGTCAGCGCTAATGAAACAAATATCGTAAATTTTGCTTTAGAGATTGAATTGATTTCGATTGAAGGTATTGCGGTAGTTTCCGATCGGGCAACAGTCCGGGAAACTCCTGTAGCATTTACCGATATTGATAAAGAAAAGATGGAATCTCAGCTGGGATCCAGAGATATTCCTCTGGTTCTGGTGAGCACACCGAGTGTTTATTCCACTGTTAGCGGTGGGGGAGCAGGAGATGCCAGGATCAATGTTAGAGGTTTCGATCAGCGTAATGTTTCTGTTATGATCAATGGTGTGCCGGTTAACGATATGGAAAACGGCTGGGTTTACTGGTCCAACTGGGATGGTGTTGGTGATGCAACTTCATCTATTCAGGTGCAGAGAGGTCTCAGCGCTGTCAACCTGGCAACTCCTTCCATCGGTGGTACCATGAACATCATTACTGATCCAACAGGTAAGCGAGCCGGAACTAAGTTCAAACAAGAATATGGTACAGCAGGTTTTCTGAAATCCACTTTATCAATAGATACAGGGTTGCTGAACGATAAATTTGCCCTCAGTTTGACCGGTGTTAGAAAATCAGGTGACGGTCTTGCTGACAAAACCTGGACAGATGCCTGGGCTTATTATCTCAGTTCCAGCTACATAATCAATGATAATAACAAACTGGAATTTTACGCTGTTGGCGCTCCTCAGAGACACGGACAAAATCTTTATATGCAGAATATCGCTGTTTATGACAGAGATTATGCTAAAGATCTGGATGGCTATGATGAAGCAGCTTTTGATCAATATTCAGAAGGTGGACGTTATTATAACCAGAACTGGGGTCCTGTAAGCAACAAATACAGGGGTCAACAATGGTGGGATGGTAAACTCCATAATCGTTATGCGGAAAACTTCATCAACGAAAGAGAAAATTATTATCATAAACCTCAAATTAATTTAAACTGGTATACAAAACTAAGTGAAAAACTGAATCTCTATTCAATTATCTATTATTCCGGTGGTAAAGGTGGCGGTACAGGTACTTTAGGCAGCATCAGGTGGAATTATTCCACTCCCACCAGAACAGCTGACTGGGATGCTACTATTGCTATCAATGATACTTGCAGCACAGGTTCCAAAGGTATTCTGCGTAATAGTGTGAATAGCCAGTGGAGTATTGGACTTATTTCCAAAGCTTACTACACCATCAACGAAGATTTCCAGACATCAGTGGGTATTGACTGGAGAACTGCTGAAATAGACCATTTCAGAGAAGTTCGTGATCTGTTGGGTGGTGATTATTACATTGATAATTCCAATGAATTTGATACAACTGCTGAAGATAAAATGAAAGTTCTAGGAGATAAGGTCGCTTATCATTTCACCAATACTGTGGACTGGATGGGCGGATACTGGCAGGGAGAATATTCTAAAGAAGCTGTTACAGCTTATTTGATGGGCGGTATGTCAGCTATAAAATACACTTATTTGAATCACTTTAAATCTGCTGTAGAGGATGATCTCGACAGCGGAAAACTGGAAGCTGAAACAGACTGGATAACCGGTTATCAGGTTAAAGGTGGATCCAGTTATAGAATAAACGAATACCTGGACGCTTACGGGAATGCCGGTTATGTATCTAAAGTTCCTATTTTTGATGATGTTATTGATGATGGAAACGGTACTAAAGCTGATGATCCTAAGAACGAAAAATTCACCGCTTTTGAAGCAGGTCTGAACTATACAACTCTGGACGAAAAACTGGGAGTTAAATCCAACTTCTATTTCACTAACTGGCAGGATAAATCCAGATCGATCGGAATTAATGAAGAGGATGGCTCAGAAGGGCTTATTTTTATCAGTGGAATGGATTCACGTCACATGGGTTTTGAATTTGAAACAAATTACAGACCTGTTTACCTGGTTCAATTCGATCTTGCTGCTTCGATCGGAGAATGGATCTATACTGACGATGTATCTGCAACCTACGATAATTATGATTCTCCTTCGGATCAGAAAGACACGCTGAATATATATGTGAAAGATCTTAAAGTCGGAAATGCACCTCAAACCCAGTTTTCTCTGGGAACAACATTGATGCCGATCGACGGGCTTAAAGCACAACTTGTAATGCTACATTTTATGGATCATTACGCAGATTTCAATGCTTTCGACCGAGATGATCCGGATGATACTGAACAAAGTTGGAAATTACCTGATTACACAAAATTTGATCTTCATGTAAGCTATGATCTTCCTGTTGGACTAAAAGGTGTAGATATTTCACTTTTTGCTCACCTGTTCAATGTCTTCGATGCAGTGTTTGTACAGGATGCAGTTGATAACAGCAGTTATAACGGTTGGGATCATGACCATGATGCTGATGATGCCGAAGTTTACTTAGGATTGCCCAGAACATTCAACGCTGGATTCCAGCTGTCCTTCTAATTATTATATTAAACGAAACAGCCCCGCTCGCAAGAACGGGGCTGCTTTTTTTTGAGTCCAATATTTTTAAGAATCTAATATCTTTCTTACTTTAGTGATAAGGTCGTTGGCTGAAAAGGGTTTTTGCAGGAAGCCGGTTTTTAACTCCAGAATTCCTTTCTGGATCGCAGTAGATTCTGTATAACCTGACATGAACATAACCTTGGTTTCGGGATGAACGTCTTTTAAAGCTTCTGCCAGCTGCTGACCATTCATGGAGGGCATAATAACATCTGACAGCAGCAGGTGGATGTTCTTTTTATAATTTTTGGCTTTTTCCAGAGCTTCAGTACCATTTTCCGCTTCCAAAATTGTATAGCCGTATTCTTCCAGAATATCCAGCACAAATTCTCTGATGCTTTCTTCATCTTCTGTAAGTAAAATAGTTTCATTACCCGAAGGCAGATCTTTTTCATCAAATTCAATAGCGGAATCCGGGGCAACCTGATCGGTGGCAGGGAAAAATATTTTAAATTCTGATCCCTGATCTTTACTGCTTTCAATTAAAATAGCGCCATCATTTTGTTTAATTATGCCAAAGACGGTTGCCAGGCCAAGTCCGGTTCCCTTTCCCTGGTCCTTAGTTGTGAAGAAAGGTTCAAATATATGTTCCATAACATCTTCCGAAATTCCCTGGCCGTTATCTTTAACTGATAACATGACATATTCATCGGGTTTAATGGTATTATGAATAGTATCAATCTCTTTATCCACTGTGATGTTTTTCGTGAATATGGTAATTGTGCCATTTGCGTCAATAGCATCACGGGCATTAACGACCAGGTTTGTGAGTATCTGTTCCAGCTGGACTTTATCGACTTTTATCGATTTAAGCGAATCTTCGATAACTGTTTTCAGCTCAATATCTTCACCGATAAGGCGTTTCAGCATTTTATCAACTTCCAGAATTATCTGGTTGATATTGAGGATCTTGGGTTCAACTATTTGTTTACGGGAGAAAGTCAATAATTGTTTGGTCAGATTGGCTGCTTTTTCACCGCACTCCTGAATTACTTTTATATCTTTTCTTACCGGATCGTTTTCACTTAATTTGGAATAGGCTAAACTGGCGTACCCGTTTATGGCGGTTAAAAGATTATTAAAGTCATGAGCAACTCCACCTGCCAGTCGGCCCACAACTTCCATTTTCTGGGACTGGATGAGTTGATTCATGATATTTTCTCTTTCGATTTCCGCCAGTTTTCTTTCCGTAATAGTTCTTCCAACAGCCTGGAAAGCGATTATGGCGTTATTATTATCAAAAATAGATCTGATTGTCCATTCTATCCATTTTTCCTGATCCTGTTCTTTCAGTTCAAAAGTAAAAGTTGGATTCTGTTTAGAAAGTTTGAGCAGATTATCTACGATTATCTGCTGCTGTTCTTTGTTAAAATTTTCGAACCAGTTAGTTTTCATGGCTTTCTGGTAATCCTGATCGTAATAACGGCAGTAAGCTTCATTAACGAACTTTAAATTACCGCTGCCATCAAAACGAATAATTAATTCAGATTGATCTTCAACCACTCCCTTATAGAGCAATTCACTTTCTTTGAGTGCTTCCTCAGCCTTTTTTAAATTGGAGTTATCGATCATAACACCGGAAATATACGGTTCACCCTCTTCAGGAACAATCTTTACCATTCTGTCTTCGATCCAGATGTAATTTCCATCAGATTTTTTAAGACGGTACCATAAAGTCAA
>LKUH01000026.1 GCA_001412425.1 Candidatus Cloacimonas sp. SDB | reverse complement strand
GAATCAGGTCATTCTAAAATTCCTGTATTTAAAAAAAATATTGATACAATAATTGGAATTGTTTACGCCAAAGATGTTATTTTAAATCCCGAAAAAAAATCTATCAGCTCCCTTTTACGTTCTCCTATCTTCATAACTGAAAACACAATGATCCAGAGCCTGTTGAACCAGTTCAAAATACGAAAAGTGCAAATCGCAATTGTTGTCGATGAGTATGGCGGGACCTCTGGATTGATAACTCTGGAAGATATCATGGAAGAACTGGTGGGAGAGATAATGGATGAGTATGACAACGAAAAGCCCAAACAGATTAAACTGTCTGATAATGAATACCTGATCAGTGGAATGTATTCTATATCTGATGTTAATTCCGAGTTTTTATTAGATATTGATGAAGAACTCTATGATAATCTGACTGAATTTATTTTTGATAATTTCAATAAAATTCCCAGAAAGAATGAGAGCTTTGTATTTGGCAATAAAGCTGAATTTACCATTGCCAATATTTCATCTCAGAGAATTAAAAGCGTCAGGCTTAAATTATTAAATCAACCTCATGAAGCTTAACTCATTTATAGCTGTAATCGTTATTTTTTTTTCCAGTCTAAATCTTTTTGCTGGGAGGTTGCATATTACCATCAAGTATCTGGGTTTGAATGTCGTATACGTCACTATGGAAGATAATGATAATGAACTGAAGATCAAAGCAGAATCCTCTGCACTTGCCGGTATTGCAGCAAGTATGGACAACCAGTATTTTTCAGCTTATGAAAACGATTATCTTCCACTATACTACAGGAAAGTAATTGATCAGAGAGGATATCAGGAAGACAGAATAATCAATTATGATCGCGATCGGGGAGTGGCATATCGGACCAGCTATATTGATACCTTAAGGAATTGTTCCTATCCTATCCACCCTGAAACCAGAGATTTTTTTTCTGCCCTGTTCTTCATCTGCCAAAATTTTAACGAATTGGGGGGAACACTTTGGCTTGATGCCAATAAACTAATCTGGAAAGCTGACTATGAGATAGTAGGTTTAGATAGAATTTCCAGTTATGCTGGAAAAAAAGAAGCAGTTCAGCTCAAACTTGATTTCAGCAGGATTTCTGAAGGAAAAGCTGAGAGAAGTGATATGCTTACCAACAATCTGGTGACTGCAGAAAATTCACTCTATCTCTGGATCAGCAATGATGAAAAGAGATTACCCCTGAAAGCAGAATTTTCTATGAAACCCTTTTCCGTTGTCTGGAAGATGACTGCTTATGAAGAATAAGAAATTAATGATCTACCGGATCATTTTTATTTGCTGGACTGTAATAATCTTTACACTTACTTCAATTCCAAAATTGAAATCACCTGCTTCAGATATTATTGAGATTGATAAACTGGCACATTTCGGGGTTTATTTTGTTTTTGCCTATCTGTTGGTAAGGATTTCGCGCCGAGATGAGAGGGGGGTGATTAAAATTTTAATTTTAACTGCTCTGATCATTCCGGTTCTGGATGAACTACATCAGATACCTATACCAGGTCGAGAATTCTGCATTTTTGATATAATTGCTGATATAGCAGGATTTGCAGCTGTTATTTTTCTGCTTAAAATCAAACAAATTCGACCAATCGGAAATTAATCTTCCACCTTCACTCTCTTAAGAGTAATAACGAGATCGTATTTAAAAGGTGGTTTCTGAAAGATCTGTTTGTTCAGAAAATCTTGGGGATTTTTCATTATCTCTTTTTCATTAACTTCCTGTACCACATTCTGATCATCTAAGATCCAGTATCTGGTTTCTTTAACAGTAGCTTTTGTTTTTACCGGCATAATTTCTCCTATTATTTCATATTCTGGATGTTCTTCAATAAATTTTAATAACATATCTATCGTAATAGTTTCGCGATATACAGCACATCTGTTCTGACAACTGGCTGCACATACAACTATATCTGTGAACTGTTTGGTTCTGGGACAGACTATTAATCTGTTATTTCTTCTTTTTTTTCTCAATCAATTTCCTGAACTAAATTGTAACTCTTTAGAACTTCAGCTAAAATTTCTCTATTTTTTTCGTTTAAATAATATAAAGGCAATCTGATTTCCTGCTCTATTAAACCCATTATATGCAAAGCTTCTTTCACAGGTATTGGATTCGTGTCAATGAAAAGGACACTATTCAGCCTGATCAATTCCTGATGAATTGTTAATGCATCCTCAATTTTTCCTTTTTTGTAAAAAGCAACAAGATCGTGCAATTTTTGGGGAACAATATTTGCCGTCACCGAAATTATTCCATTACCGCCGCAACTGAGGATGGGAAGATTCAAAGCATCTTCTCCAGATAGAACAGAAAATCCTTCAGGAGCATCTTTAACAATTTGGGATAACTGCACCAGATTTCCACTGGCTTCTTTAATGCCGACAATATTTTTATGATGATGAGCCAGCCGTAAAGTAGTGTCACTGTTGATATTAACCCCTGTTCTTCCGGGCACATTATAAATTACCAAAGGGATATCACAGTTTTCAGCAACCGTGCTAAAGAATCGGTAAAGTCCTTCCTGATTGGGTTTATTGTAATACGGGGTTATCACCAGGGCGTAATCTATTCCCAGCTGCTGTGCCTTGGTAGTTGCAGATATTGTATGGTGAAGATTATTTGTGCCCGTACCCATCATCACCGGTATTGATTTATTGATTTTCTGTAAACCAAATCGTCCCAGCTGTTCCTTTTCGTCACCTGCTAAAGCGGGACTTTCTCCCGTTGTTCCACAGAAAAGAATGCCGTCAGTACTATTATTGAGATGAAAATCGATTAAATTCTCCAGGGCTGTATAATCGATCTCATTGTTTTTAAATGGTGTAACTAAAGCAACGTAAGATCCATCGATCATATATTACCTCCTTCTGACCAATTATGCTGTCTCCAGGCTTCATACAGCATTATTGCCACACAATTTGACAAATTAATTGACCTTATATCTTTTGTCATTGGAATTGTTATTGTTTTTTCCGGAAACTTGTTCAGCAGAGTTTCGGGAAGCCCTTTGGATTCAGCTCCGAAAAGGAATATATCCCCTTTTTTAAACTGGAAATCGGAATAAACATTCTTACTTTTGGTAGTACAGAAATATATTGAATTAGCGGGAAAAGCTTGAAGAAATTCAGCTAAATTTTCATGAAAATGGAGTTTCAGTTTTTTCCAGTAATCGAGGCCAGCTCTTTTGAGATACTTATCTGTCAGAAAAAATCTCATTGGTTTGATAATGTGAAGTTCAGAATTTGCGCCGACACACAATCTGCCAATATTACCGGTGTTAGCAGGTATTTCGGGCTCGTGAAGAGCAATTCTGAAATTTATTTTTCCATCAGGGAAATCCATCTGTCCAACCAATTATTAAAATTCTGTCTGGTATATTTAGCAGAAAGCTCGAAAGTAAGATCTTTTGTCATTTCCGGAAATTTATCACCAGAGCGAGTTGACTCGATTATTGTTGCAGGATAGACCCATTTTGTAGTCAGAATAGTATTCTGATATTCTGGTTTCAGAAGATAATCGATAAATTTTTGGCTTAAAAGCAAATTTTGTGATTTATAATAAATGCCGGCTGTTTCAATAATTCTGAAACCGCCTTCAATTGGTATTACGGATTCAACTAGATGAGAGGAATCTCTGATGATATGATAGAGGGGAATGGTGGAATATCCCAGAACAATTGGAGCTTCACCGGCCAGGAACATGTTATATGATTCATCCCAGTTATCTGTTGTGGTAAAAATATTTTCTTTGATACTGCGCCAGAAATGTCCGTAACCATTAACTCCAAAGTTTGAAATTGACCAGATTAGAAAAGCTTTACCATAACTCGAAGTTCTTGGATCCGGGAAAAGCAATTTCTGCTTGAACATACCATCTTGCATAATGCCAAAAGTGTAGGGTGGGTCTCCGATTTCGCTTTGATTGATAATGAAGGAAAGTTCTCCATAAGAAACAGGTGTCAGAATGAATTTCTTATCAAATATCAGATCCTCTTTGATCGCTTTTGCCCCCGCAGGTTTATAGGGTATGAAAAGTGTATCGAGATAATCAGTATAATAATTTATATTGTCCAAGCCTAAGACAATATCAGCGACAGGGTCTTTTTTTAAAGCTTCCAGCAGATGATTTGAGTTTGAGAAAGTTATGAATTCCAGTACACACTCATTTTTCTTTTCAAAATCAGAAAATACATCTTTCCAGTTTTTTTCCCAGATAATGTTATGAGTAGTATAAACAATTAATTTATCAGTTTTTGGTTGTTCTTTTCTGTTTACGTTAGATTTACATCCGAATACCATTAAAAAAACAATGATAAGGAAAGAATAATTTTTCACTTTAGTTCCCGAAGAGTATTGATGCAACTATAAAATCCATGATCAGAATTATTATGGAGGAGTAAACAACTGTAAGAGTTGTAACTTTGCCTACTCCTTCTGCACCACCGGCAGCTTTATTTCCAGCGAAGCAGCCCACACTTGAAATAACCAGACCAAAGAGGAAGGCTTTTATCAGTCCACCCCAGAGATCGGAAGGAAGGAAAAAATCTCTCATATTGGAGAAGAAACTGTGAGAATTAACACCATATTTATGTACGGAAAGGAAAAAAGCAGAAAAAATTCCGATAAAGTTAGAATAGACTGTAAGGATCGGCACCATTATGGCTGCTGCCAGGATGCGAGGCATGTAGACATAGTCATTAGGGTCTATTGCCATAGTTTCCAGTGCGTCAAGTTGCTCACTAACTTTCATTGTGCCTATTTCGGCTGCAATGGAGGCACCAACTTTTCCAGCCAGAACCAGTCCCGTCAGTACGGGTGCCAGCTCTATCATGGTCGATTTTCCTACCAGTACTCCAATTAACCTTTTAGGAATATAACCGCTGGTCTGATAGGAAGCTTGAACCGAAGTTACAAGACCTGTAAAAGCCGATGTTACAGTTATAAGCAGCAGAGAATCGTATCCAATTCTCTGCATTTGTTTTATGATCTCAAAAGTTCTTTTTTTGACCCGGCTGAGGTGGCTTATGATCTGCAGGCTGAAGATCATAAATTCACCGATCACACAAATTCCGGAACTGAATTTTGATCTACATTTCATAGGGAGCGTAATTATCAAAAGTTGTTGTTTCACTAAAGAATTTCAATTTTATTTTACCAATGGGACCATGTCTGTTTTTGCCGATGATAATATCTGCAACGCCTTTTTCTTCGGTATCTTCATTATATACTTCATCTCTGTAAATGAATAAAACAATATCTGCATCCTGTTCAATAGCACCGGATTCTCTCAGGTCTGCCAGCATGGGAATGGGAGGAGTTCTGCTTTCAACCGCACGGTTCAATTGTGATAAAGCCAGAATGGGAATTCCGATCTCTTTGGCCAGGATTTTTAAAGAACGGGATATTTCAGCTATCTCCTGCTGTCTGTTCTCTCTGGAACGTTTGGAAGACATTAATTGAATATAATCAATAATCACCAGGTCCAGTCCCTTAATTTCAGCTTTAAGTCTTCTGGTTTTTGCTCTGATATCTAAAATAGTATTAGCTCCCGTATCATCAATGTAGATAGATTTATCTGAAAGGCTATCCGCCAGTTCCGTTATCGTGAGGATTTTCTTTTCAGTCATACCAAAACCTTTCAGCATTGTATCCATACTTACAGCTTTATCGCTCCCCAGTTTACGGGTTGCTGCGCTCAGCATTCTCATAAGACATTCTTCGTTTTCCATTTCCATGGTAAAGATACCAACTTTTTTATCATGATGCCAGGCTGCGTTTAGGGCTATATTCAGGGCTAAGGAGCTTTTACCCATGGCAGGACGGGCAGCCAGCACAATAAACTGTCCCGGTCTGAATCCACCAATCTGTCTGTCCAGGTCACTGAAACCGGTGGGTACACCCAGCACAGATTTTTTAGCTGTGGCAATATCTTCGATATTTTTTAAAGTACCGGGGATAATATTGTTAATGCTGGTAAAAGTTTTATGACCTGGTCTTTCCGCAATTCGAAAAATTGCCTGTTCAGCTTCATCAACAATATCTTCTACCGGTTGTTCAGCATCATAACAACTTTCAATGATCTGGTTAGAAGAAACTATCAGCTGTCTGAGCAGGGCTTTTTCCAATACGATTCTGGCATGAAATTCTATATTTGCTCCGCTGAGGACAACATCAGAGAGTTCTCCGATAAAAGTTTCTCCGCCAATTTTATCCAGCATTTTCTGTTGTTTCAGGGCGTCTACCAGGGTAATTAAATCAATTTCAATATTTTTTTCAAAGAGATCACAGATAGTTTTAAAAATTGTTTTATGAGTACTTTTATAAAAATGTTCTTCCGACAGCATTTCAATAGCTTTGGCGACGACGAAATTATCTATCATCATTGCGGAAAGAACAGCTGCTTCTGCATTCAGGTCGTGAGGAAGTTGTTTTATATTTTTTTCTGCCATAATCTACCTACAATTGATTAAAATCATCTCTGAGTTTTTGGAGATCGATCCAGGCAAATTTTTTCCAACCCGGATTTCTCAATAAAGCGGAAGGATGATAGGTTACATACGTTTTAACACTTTTAAAAATATGAGTTTGCTTTCTATATTCTGCAAGGGTTTTATTTTGTTTTAAAAGGGCTTCAGAAGCTACTCTGCCCAGAAGAAGGATCAATTCTGGTTGAATTACAGCCAGCTGTTCATCCAGATATTCTGAGCAAGCATCGATTTCTGCTGGAAGAGGATTACGATTATTGGGAGGCCGGCATTTTACTACATTTGTAATGTAAACTTCGTCTCGTTCAATATTTATAGCTTTAAGCATCTTGGTAAGAAGTTGTCCAGCTTTTCCGACAAAAGGTTTACCGGAGATATTTTCCTCAGCACCGGGAGCTTCCCCAATCAGCATCAACTTGGCAGATTGAGAGCCTTCTCCATAAACAAACTTAATTCTGTTTTCGGCTAATGAGCACTTCCGGCAATTGGCGTATTTAAGTTTGACTTTTTCTAAATCAGGAACAGGGTCGAACTCACTTTCAGCATCTAGAAAGATCTCATCTAAACCTGATAAATGTAGAAGTTCAAAATGTTGATCCAGAGATTTTGCTGACATCTATTCTTCGACAGGATGATCGGAAATCTCGTTTAATTCATCAATGATATAGTCAGGAACTTCATTGGCAGCGATATGTCTCAGTGCAAGGTTTGTAATTTTCTCATCAAAATTTTTCCTGACAGAGTAGGGCAGATTACTTAATCTATCAACTTCCAGATTTGCCAGCAGTAAAAAAAGGTACGTCATATTATGTTTCTCGATAAAGTTATCAACTAAGGATGATTTGTCCATTTAACCTCCGTAAAATGTGTTTTTAATATTTTTAATTCTGCTAATTTTTTTCTCTTCAGCTGAGATTATTAATTTTACTTCTTGTACCGCGTCATCAAAGTTATCGTTTATAACCAGATAATGAAATTTATCGAGATCCAGATAATCTAATTCATTTCTGGCATTTTTCAATCTGATCTCAATTACCTCTTTGGAATCAGTTTTTCTTTTATTCAATCTGTCTTCTAAAATTTTAACTGTAGGCGGTAAAATGAAAATTGTGACTGCATCAATATCTTTTTCAATTATCTGAAGTGCGCCCTGAACATCTATATCCAGGATAGCATGATGTTCTTGAGACAAAATATTTTTAATGTATTTCCTGGAAGTTCCGTAGTTATAGCCGTGAACCTGGGCATGTTCAAGTAACTGATCTTGCTTGAGCAATTGTGCAAATTCAGTTTCAGAAACAAAATTATAATCCCTACCATCAATTTCATTCCAGCGAGGCGGGCGGGTTGTATAGGAAACAGAATAATCTATATTTTCCGAAATTTCCAGTACCCGGTTGGCAATTGAGGATTTTCCGCCGCCAGAGGGAGAGATCAGAATGATCAGAAAGTTTGAATTTTTATAAATTGCCATTTACTCTTCGATCAATTCTTTATAAGCAGCTGCATCCAGTAAATTATCCAGTTGGGATTGATCAGAATATTTAATTTTAATAATCCAGCCTTTTTCAAAAGCCGATGAATTGATAAGTTCGGGCTGATCTTCCAGGTCGGTATTGATCTCAATGACTTCTCCGCTTAGAGGAGAGTTCAAATCTTCAACAGCCTTAACAGCTTCAATAGAGCCGAAGGCTTCTCCTTTTTCTATTTCATCTCCCACATCGGGAAGTTCAACAAAAACGATATCACCTAATTCATGTTGAGCATAATCGGTAATCCCGATTATGGCATGATCAGCTTCAATTTTAATCCACTCATGAGTTTCGGTATAGCGTAAATTATCCTTAACCATTTTTACCTCCAAAATACTTTATTTTATGGTATGGATTCAACATTGGGATTTAGTGTCAAGTTTTTAAGTTTAAGAACTGGATAAATTAATTCAAGTATTTTTCAAAGAAAATAACAAAGGAAAAGGAGTTTACATTTCCGGAGGAGGGAACTCAAACTTAAGCTCTTTAAAAACATAAATACAAGCATTTACAACTTCTTCATCATAAAGAATTCCCTTGTATTTATCTATTTCGGTCAGAGCTGTTTCAATACCTCTTGCCGGTCTATATGGCCTATGTGAAGACATTGCTTCAATTACATCTGCAACGCAGATTATACGGGCTTCCAGCAGGATTTCATCCCCTTTGAGACCTAAAGGGTAGGATGATCCATCCATTTTTTCATGATGCTGCAGCACTATATCGGCAACTGGCCAGGGGAAATCTATATTCTTGAGTATGTCATGACCTTCCTTAGGGTGACGTTTGATATATTCTGATTCAGCATGGGAAAGTTTTCCGGGTTTACTTAAGATTTCAGCAGGAATCAGGATCTTACCAATATCGTGGATCAAAGCTGTTAAATAGATACCGTTTATAGTATTTTGATCCAGTTGCATTTGTTCAGAAATCTTTACAGCAAGAGCAGCAACTCTTCTCTGATGTCCTGCAGTGTAGGGATCTCTTTTTTCAGCAGCGGAAGCAAGACCTTTCACCGTTTCTTTGAATAGATTCTGCAATTTCAGGTAGCTGTTCTTTAATTCATTCTGAGTGTTCTTTAATTCTGTTATATCAACAGCAACTGAGAGTGTACAAGGTGTATTATCAGGTGTTATGAGTTCAACTTTATTCATCTTAAAGAACTTTTTATTTTCTTCAGCAGAGGGAATTTCCAACTGGATGAATCCATTTGAAATATTGTTTTGAAGTAAATTTTCATATTCCTGTAAAATCTTTTTTTCCGGACATGCTGCAGTCAGCTTTTTGCCAAGGAGTTTATTATGATCTACATTCAGAAAATTACCCAATGCTTTATTAACTATCAGGGCTTGATTATTTTTATCGAAAACATATATCAAATTAGGGTCATTATCGATAATTTGTTTGAGGAATTTCTGATTATTTCTTAATTTCTTTTCCATTTTAAATTTATATAAAGCCATTTTTATGGCAGCATAAAGTTCTTTATCTTCAAAAGGTTTAAGAATGTAACCGTAGGGTTGGGAAAGAGCTGCTTTTTCCAGGGTGTCCTGATCGCCGTAAGATGTTAGAAAGACACTTGGGATTTCAAAATTTTTTAGAATTTCATCTGCAGCTTCAATGCCTGTCATATCTTTTTCGAGTTTTATATCCATCAGGACAATATCGGGTTTCATTCTGCGGCAGGAATCTATAGCTTCCTGTCCACTGGTAACAACATCTGTTACTTCATAATTCAGATTCAGTAAAGATTTTTTTATACTTTCGGCGATTATTAATTCGTCTTCAACAATTAAAATCTTATTCATATTGCCCATTTTTTAGTAACAACTCTTTCTGTATCTGTTTGTTGATATACATTTGTTCATCTACTTCAGTGAGAATGTCTTCTAAGCTTTTATTATTTTTGCTATCCCAGACTTTAGATCCAACCGCGAAAGATATATTGAAATCGAATTCGCTGATATGATTATTCCAATTTTTAGCTCTTTCTAAAATTTTCTTTTCCAATTCAATGATATTCTCTTTGGGATTAGGAACCATCATTAGAAATTCATCGCCGCCATATCTGATTAAAATATCCTTATTACTGATTTCCTTATTAATGATTGAAGCTACGATCTGGATAACTTTGTCCCCCGTGAGATGTCCATAATTATCATTGATTTTTTTAAGATTATTTATATCTATCATCATAAAAGCAATTCTACGATTTTCTTTAGCAGCCAGTCGCTTTTCTTTATCCAGCAGTTTATATAAATAGAAGCGATTATGTGAATTGGTTAAAGGATCACGGACAGCCTGATCGCGCAATTCCTGTTCAAGCTGCACCCTTTTCATGGCTTCATAACTATGTCCCAAAAGCAATTTTATTAACCTGAGATGATTTTGATTAAAAAGGTTCTTCTGGGAGGAAAAAAACTGGAAAACACCGATTTTGCCGACTGGAGAGCTGATGCAGGAAGCGAAACTAAGTTCACCTTCAGGCTCAAGGGGTGAAAGGTCCAGAGAACTGAACATAAATGGTAATCCGTCTTCAATGGTCATTTCAGCTATCTGTTTTATATAATTGAATTCATAGTTATCTAAGGAAGGTTTATATGATCCGGCAATATAATCAAGTTCATTATAATTAATTTTATATACGGCATATTTATCGAATTGGCAGAATTTATGGGCTGCTCCGGTAGATATTTTCATTATCTGATCAAAAGAAAGGCAGTTGTGCAGCCTGGTGGCGGTTTCGTGCAAATCTTCGATATTTTTATAAAATTCATTCTGTTTGATAAAAATATTCTGTTTATAAAAGGCCATTTTCATGGTGACTTTTAATTCATTTTCATCAAAGGGTTTAAGAATGAAGCCATATAAATTGGATTTTGAAGCCTGTTGCAATGTTTCTTTATCATCATTGGCGGTTAGAAAAATTATTGGGATCGCATTTTTGGTATTAATGAGTTCTGCAGCCTGAAAACCAGTGATATCACCGGCAAGATTAATATCCATTAAAATCAGGTCGGTAGTCTTATTCTCGCTGAAATCTATTGCATCTTCACCAAAAGCAACAATTCCTGAAATATTATAATCTTCTGCTTCAAGAATTTTTTTTAATCTGTTGGCAATTTCAATATTATCTTCGACAATCAGGATATTTTTTTTATCTATCATAATCCATCCTTGAATTTGTTCCAAAAAATAATAATAATAATATACAATCAAGAAATTTAATGATAATTAATTTAAGTTCTGATATTAATCATGGACAAAAAATATTTCAGCATGAAAATTGATTGATAATAAATAGCGGGAGAGGCAATGTTTAATTCAGAATATTTTGATCAACTAGTTAATCGAAATGGGACTAACTGCTACAAGTGGGATAAAAGATTTGAACTATTCGGAAGAAAGGATATTATACCTTTATGGGTGGCAGATCTGGATTTCAGAAGTCCTCCGGCAGTTATTGAATGTCTACAAAAAAGGGCTGCCCAGGGAGTGTATGGGTATACATTTCCTTCTGACAGTTATTATAATTCCATCATGAAGTGGCAGAAGAGAAGACATAGCTGGGAGTTCAAAAAAGAAGAAATTATTAATATTCCCGGTGTAGTTCCAGGAATTAGCACTGCAATTCAATCCTATACCCAGCCCGGAGAAAAAATACTCATTCTCACACCTGTTTATGATCCTTTTT